>JAEUIB010000266.1 GCA_016795255.1 Planctomycetota bacterium | reverse complement strand
CTCGACGCGGATCTCGGGCTCGTCGACTCCCGGATAGACGACCTCCGACACGATCCAGCGCGTCGCGTCCTTGGGTCGGACCGCGACGACGTGGCGGCCCTGCGTCAGTCCGGTCGCGACGATGCGACCGTTCGCGTCGGTCTCGCCGATCGGCACCGCGAGGCCGGCCGGATAGATCGGCAACAGTTCGGCGACGAGGACCTCCGCACCGGCGACCGGTTCGTCCGCCCCGTCGAGGACGACGATCGGGAGTTCGTCGCCGACGTGCAGCGTCTGCTTGCCGATGTCCTTCTCGCCACCGTTCGCGGTCGGGATCGGCCCGCGCACGAGCTGCACGTAGCCCGGCTGATCGACGGCGATCCACACGCGTCCGAGCGCGACGCCTTCGAGCACGAACGACCCGTCCTTCGCGGTGCGCGTTTCGGGGATCGGGATCAACTCCCACATCCGCAGCGCGATCGGCGGGACGTCGATCACCGGCCAACCGTCGAGTCCGGGGAACACCGCCTCCGCCTCGGGCGGCAATTGTCCGGTCAGCGCGCAACCGTCGCGCAGCTTCGCGAGGCCGAACGGGAACGCCTCGCCGACGTCGCCGGACGCGCGGACGCGCGCGTCGGTCACCGGTTCACCGCGCTCGTCGACGATGATGCCGCGCAGCGTGCAGAACGCCCCGAGTTGGATGTCGCCGAGGTCGATCGTCTGCCCGGCTTGCGGCAGCGCGAGCACCGGGACCGCGGTCGCGCGCGGACCGGCGCGGTCGACCGCGAGCAGATAGAAGCCGCGCGGATCGACGGACTCGAGGCGGAAGCGGCCGTCGGCGTCCGTGCGCGTCGAGCCGGCGTCGACGTTCAGCGCCGGGACGTCGTCGGCGAATCGTGCGACGTCCTGCGCCGGGAACAACTCGAGCGGGTTGCATCCGACGAGGTCGACCTTCATGCCGGACTTCGGCGTGCCGTCGTGCTCGAGGATGCGGCCGATCAGCGTCCCGAGCGCCGCTTTGTACGAGTCCGGGACTCCGCCCGGCTTCTCGGCGGCGGCGACGGTGGTCCGCGCGACCGGCGTCGCGACCGGGGCGCCTTCGAGAGGTGTCGAGGGTTCGGCCGAGGGTCGCGAACGCGCGGTTTCCGGGACGTCGATCGCGTCCGCGGGCTCCGCACGCGACAACAGGTACGCAACGACTCCGACGACGCCAATCAGCGCCGCGAGCACCCAAGGAAGGCGCCGCATCGATCCACCGGTTTCCGATTCGACCGCGGTGCCCACTCGCGTCGTCCGCAGGATACGGGCCCGCGGGCGGCCGGACAACGCTCGGGACGTGGGACGGGTTCCCGCCGAGTCACCGGAACTCGGGAGATCGAGTCCTCCCCCGCGCGATCAGCCGTCCTCGCCGTACGTGTGTTCTTTGACGAGCACGCCGGTCACCGTCATCGATTCGAGGCCGGTTTCCGGGATGGTGACGTCGATCGGCTGGAACTCGTACCACTTCCACTTCTCGCCGTCCTGGACGTTGCAGGACATCGACACGCGATACGCGCCGGGGCCGACGTCGCTCGAAGTGAACGTCATCGATTCGTCGACGTACACGCCGATCGCTTGTCCTTGCGACCCCTCGACGGGCGAGAAGTTCAACCAGACATTGCGTTCGTTCGGGATGCCGCTCGGCAGGACGACGCGGCCCGAGATCTGGACCGCTTGCTTCAAGCGGACGTCGACACGCACCGTCGAGCCCGCCACGATCGTCCCCGTCGTCGTCGTTCGTAGGTAGCCGCTGGTGTCCACGTCCAGTTCGAACTCGCCGATCGGCGCGGGGTCGATCGTGAACTCGCCGAGCATGTCGGTGGACGCCTGTACGCGATGCCCCGACTTGCCGGCGTTCGACACCCGGACGTTCTGGCCGTCGACGACTTGGAAGTTGTTGCCGTAGACCAATTGGTCCACGCCCTTCGACTTCAGCACGACGGACGCGCCTCCGAGCGGCTGCCCCGATTCCGTCGTCACGCGGCCGCCGACCGCGCCGGTTTCGAGCCGGATCGTCTCGTCGACGATGCCGCCGGCCGGGATCGCGATCACGCGCATGTGGAATCCGGAGTCCCAACCACGGGCGCTCGACGAACCGGTCGGACTCACCGTGACGACGAGATCGGTCGCCGGCACGGCGCCGACGTCGAACCGACCGTTGGCGTCGGTCTTGACCGTGCGTTGCTGGCCCCAATCGTCGACCGCGCGCACCGCGACCGAGGCTCCGGCCTCGGGGCGACCGTTCATCGTCACCAACCCGCGGAATTGGCCCTTCGGCCCTTCGCCGAAGCTGCCGAGCAGATCGATCTCGACGTGCGTCTCGGCGCCATCGGTGATCACGACGTCGACGTCGCGCTCCGGGCGCCCCATCTCGAACATGCGCTGGACGATCGCTTCGACGCCTTGATCGTGCGCGAAGCGCGGCATCACGTTGGCTTCCCACTCGCCGGGAGTCAGGTGCTTGACCGTGAACTTGCCCTCGAGATCGGTCGTCACGAAGCGCGGCATCGCGACGTCGTCGCGTCCGTTCTTCGTCAGCACCACCATGCGCGGCTGGTCGATCGGCTTGCCGCCTTCGTGGACGTGGCCGATCAGCGTGCCACCCTCGACGAGCGCCACCGTCGTCGACGACTCGGTCTCGGCGAGGCGAGCGATGTACGCGGCGTACTTCGGATGCGTGACGCGGACCATCACCTCGCCGGGCGGCGCCTGGCGCAGCGACGCCTTGCCGTCCTTGCCGGTGCGCGTCGCCGCCAGCGCGAGGAACCCGGTGTCGTTGAACCGGCCGGGCAGCACGGCGACGTTCGCTTGCGCGATCGGCGTCTGTTTGGCCGAGGACAACACCGTCACGTCGATGCGACGCGCCGGCTTCAGCGTGATCGTGACTTCCGCCGGCCCCGCGCTGACGTCGGCGTCGACGGTACCGACCGCGAACCCGTCGGCACGAACCGCGACGGCGTAGTGTTCGCTGCCGAGCGAACGGATCCGCACGCGGCCGTCGTCGAGATGTTCGAGCTTCGCGTCGACGCGCGCCGGCGGCAGCACGAACGCCGCCTCGAGCATGTCGTCGTCGTGAGTGACGACGATCTCGGGACGCGGGAGCGTCGTGCCTTGTTCGTCGACCGCCTTCACGATCAGGTCGTACGCGGGAGCGAGCTTCATGACCGGCTCGTCGATGCCGGGCTGGACCCCCGCCGTCACGACCCAGTCGACGTCGCCCGGCTTGCGGACGCAGACGAAATGCGGCGAGTCCGCCAAGCCATCGATCTCGAACGCGCCGTCGGCGGTCGTCGGCGCGAAGCGACGCAGGATGCCGCCGCGCTGACCCATCGCGAACTCGCGGCCGACCATGACGTCGCAACCCGCGACACCGACTCCGCCGCCGTCGACGACACGACCGACCAGCGTTTCGCCGATCGACATGCGCAACGTGCCGAGGTCACGCTTGCCGCCGGCCGCCCCGCTCGGGACCGGACCGTGGACCAGCGTGACGAGGCCGCGCTGATTCACCAGCACCGACACCAATCCGGGCGGGACGCCGGCGAGCTCGAACGAGCCGTCGTCGGCGCTCTTCGTCTCGGGGATCGGCAAGCGATCGAACGCGAGCTTCGCCGACGACGGGAACGGGATCGTCAGGTAGCCCGAATCGTCGGAGCGACGCGAGCGCGGATGCGGCATCACCACGCCGCCGTCCGGCTCGAGATCGGCGACGCCGAACGGGAAGATGATCGACGGCAGATTCGTCGCGCGGATGCGCGCCCCGGCGACCGGATTGCCGTCGTCGTCGACGACCTTGCCGACGAACGTCGAGAACGGCTGCAACACGACGTCGCCGATGTCGACGACCTGACCGGCGCTGAACGAACAGTCGACGAAGCGGATCGTCGCGCGCGGTCCACCGATGTCGACGCCGAGGCCGTTGAATTGGTCCGGATCCTGGCGCTCGAAGCGGAACCGTCCGTCGTCCCCGGTCTTGACGCTGCCGCGCGACAACGGGAACGCGCTCTCGTCGGTGCGGAAGTACCGCGACGCGTCGCCGAACACTTCGTCCATCGCGACGCCGAGCAACTCGACGTCGATCTTCGCGACCGGAGTTCCGTCGAGCTCGACGATGCGTCCGGTCAGCCCCGACAGTCCGGCGACGTATTCGGCGTCGAGGTCGAGTTCGTTCGCTGGGGTCGCTTCGACCGCGGCGGTGCGCTCGGTGACCGGCGTCTCGACGACCGGCGCCTCCTCGGCGACCGGCGCGACCGGCGTGTGCGGCTTCGCTTCCGGCACGTCGACGGCCGGCGGTGCGTCTCCGCCACTTTGGAAGAACACGAACCCGAGAACGCCGACGACGAGCGCCAGCCCGACCAGGACGACAGGCAGCCGAAGCGAGCCCATGCGAGACCCCACCACGCGTGACGACGGGTGCCCTCCCGGTCACGGTGTCGGGGCAAGCGTAGCGGCGAGTTCCGGACCGAGCGTTCGGAAAGTCGCCGCGCGCAAGCCGGCGTGGCCACGCCGGCCGACCCCGCGAATCGGCGACCGTGAGCGAACCGAAATCGCGGCCGTTGTGCCGGATCGAACCGCCGCGCCGATCGAGTCGACGTCAGGACTTGCGAGGACTCGGCCGCAGCACCGCGCTGGTCGAACCGACGACCGGGACGTCGAACACGGTCGACTCGAGATTCAGGTCGCGGCCGAAGTAGCGCACCTCGTATTCACCGGGGAACAGGTTGTCGACGCGGAACTCCATCGACGCCGTGTCGACGCGTCCGCCCGAACGCCGCGAGCTGTCCTCTTTCGACCGGAACTCGACGAACAGGAATTGCGGCACGGCCGAGCCCGACGGCAACTCGACGCGCCCCTTCACCGACACGCCGGTCACGAGTCGCACGTCGATCGGATTCGGTTCGCCGCCGTACGGCACGACGACGTCCCTCACCGTCGCCGCCGCGTAGCCTTCGCGACGCGCGGTCAGCGTGTACGTGCCCTCGGGGACCGCTTCGAACACGAACGAGCCGTCGCGCTCCGTCACCGCGCGCAGCGAGTTGCCTCGCGGTCCGCGCCGCGGCTCTTCCGCGCGCGGGGCGCCGCCGGCCGGCGCCGCGGCCTCCTGCGGCTGCAGTCGGACTTCGGCCGCGAGCAGCGGTTGGCCGTCCTGCGCCGAACGCACCATGCCTCGCACGCGACCGGTCCGTACGTCGAAGTTCAGCTCGACGATCTCGTTCGCGGGCACGTCGACCGACTGCGTCATCAGTTCGCCGCCGCCGCCCATCATCATCATGCTGCGCATGCCGCTCTTGCGGATCGACACGCGCACCTTGCCGGCCTTGACCTTGCCGAAGTCGTAGACGCCGTACTGGTTCGTCGACACCGTGCGCATCGAACGCCAATCGCCGTCGGGAACCGCCGTGACCGATGCGTTCTGCGCGAGTTGTCCGTCGATCGACACGCGGCCGCGCAGCGTGCCCGACGGTCCATCCGGCGCGTTGTTCAGCAGGTCGACGTCGACCTTCGTCGTCTCGCCTTCCTTGATCGTCACGCTGACGAAGCGCTCCGGGATCATCGACTCGAAACCCTGCATGAACTCGGACATGCCTTGGTCGGCGAAGCGCTTCAGCACGACCATCTCGTAGTTGCCGGGCGCGAGGTGCGTGATCGTGAAGTCGCCGTTGCCGTCGGTGACGGAGAACGTCGGCAGTTCGCCTTCGCGCGGCAATCCCATGCCGATGAACCGAGCCTTGTCCGGCGGATCGCCGGCCATGTGCACGCGACCGATCAGCGTGCCGCCCTTCGTCAACGCCGCGACCAGCGGTTCACCGGGGACCGTGAGATCGAGGTCGACGTTCGCGTACGCCGGATGCGAGACGCGGACCTTGTAGTCCCCGGCCTTCAGACCGGGCAGCTCGATCTGTCCGGCATCGTCCGACTTGCGCACGACCAGCGGCACGCGGCGCAACTCGCGCTGCGCGTTCTTCGTGTCGAACGCACCGGCCGCCGCCCACGCGATCGGCGCCTTCGTGCCGGCCGCGATCACCGTGATGCTCGCCGAGTACTCGTGCTCGAGCGTGACGTCGACGTGCGCCTTGCCCTTCGTCAGATCCGCGCTGTCCTTGGCGACCGCGTAGCCGGCCGTACGCACGAGGATCGAGTAGCGCCCGGGCTGCAAGCCGGACACGGACGCCGTGCCGTCGTCGCGATACGTCAGTCGCGGACCGAGCGGGATCGGCGGCGTCAGCAACGGATGCAGCGGGACTTCCGACAACGGCTGGATCACGAGGTTCGGCTTCTCGATGACTTCGCCGGCTTCGTTGCGCGCGGTCACCGTCAGCGATTCCGTCGCGCCGAACTTCAGCTCGGGCTCGTCGGCGCCCGGCACCTGATCGGCGAGCACGGCCCAATCGGCGCCGTTCGGATGCAGCGCGGCGACGACGTGGTTCGCGTCCGACAGACCGTCGGCGACGAACGTGCCGTCCTCGTTCGACGTCGCGAGCGGCATCATCACGGAGGCCGGGAAGATCTCGAACTGCGGCCCCGCGAAGATCCGGGCGCCCGCCAGCGGTTTGCCGTCCTGGCCGCGCACGATGCCTTCGAGGCTCTCCCCGCGCGCCAGCGTCAATCGACCGACGTCCCGTTCCGGAGTCGCCGCGTTCGCCGGGACCGGCCCGTGGACGAGCGGCACGAAGTGCGCGCGATCGACGACGAGACTGACCGAGCCCAGCGGAACGCCTTCGAGCCGGAACTCGCCGGCCGCGTCGGTCTCGGTCTGCGGGACCGGCAATCGCTTCATCAATTGCGACAGCCACGACCACTGCAGCACGCGCCATTGATCGCCGGGCGGCTGCTTGAACGCGGCCGCGAAGCCGGGCCCGATCCACTGCGCGCCGAAGTTGAAGATGATCGACGGCAAGTTCGTCGCGCGGACGCGGGCGAACGCGACGGGCTCGCCGCGCTCGTCGACGACTCGACCCGTGAACGTCACGTACGGCTCGAGCCGGACGTCGCCGAGGTCGACCAGTTCGCCGGGGTTCGGCGTGCGATCGACGAACTGGATCTTCGAGCGCGGCCCCTCGAGGTCGCAGCCGAGGAACAGCACCGAATCGGGCTCGAGCTTCGTGAACGTGAAGCGGCCCGCGTCGTCGGTGCGCGTCGTCGCCTTCAGGTCCTGGAACTCGATCGGCTCGGCTTGGAACCACGTGTCGACCGGGATCAGGATGTCCGGCAGCGCCGCACCGAGCAGCTCGACCTTCATGTCCGGCACCGGCGTACCGTCGGTCTCGATGACGCGGCCGGTGATGGCGCCGAGCGCGGCGACGTACTCCTCGGGTGGCCCTTCGCGCGGCGGCGCGGCTTCGGCGACCGCGGCGCGCGAGACGTCGGCGGCCGCCGGCGCTGCAGCGATGTCGGCGTCCGAGTTCGCCGGCCGTTCGACCTTGGGTCGTTCGGGCACGTCGACGCGTTCGGCGTCGTCGCTCGAGCTGAACAGGAAGAATGCGATGCCGCCGACCACGGCCAATGCGGCCGCGGCGATACCGACGCGTGCGGAGTTCATGCAGCGTTCTCGTCCGATCGGGGTGCCCGGTCCCGTACCAGCGCCGCGAGCCTACACCGAGCGGACGGCCGCGATCCAGCCGCCAATCCGGGAACGCGGAAGTCCGTTCGACCGGAGTCCGTCAGCTCGGAGCCGCCGCGTTCCGCACGCGGGTCAGGACCGAGTCGAGTTCGCCGAGCTTGAACGGCTTCGACAGGTAGTCGTCCATGCCGACCGCGACGCACCGGTCCCGATCGCCCGACATCGCGTTCGCGGTGACGGCGACGATCCGGACGTCCGGAGCTCCGGCTTCGCCCGCGCGGATCTCGCGCGTCGCTTCGAAGCCGTCCATTTCGGGCATCTGACAATCCATCAGCACGACGTCGTAGCGCTGGCGTCGCAGCGCGGCGAGCGCCTCGATCCCGTTGGCGACGAGGTTCACCGAATGCCCGAGCCGCTCGAGCATCTTCTGCGCGACGCGCTGGTTCACCGGGTTGTCGTCGGCGACGAGCACCCACAGCGGTGCGGACGTGCGTTCTTGCGTCGCGCCGTTCGGCTCGCGCGGCGCCGATTGCGGCACGCGCGCGACGGCCATCGCCGACAGCAGCGCCGACTCGATGCGATCCGGGCGCGCCGGCTTCGACAGCCACGACGAGAACCCGGCTTGGCGGAACCGCTCGGCGTCCCCGCGCGACGCCGCCGACGTCAGCAACACGAGCGGCAGCGACGGGAACAGCGCGCGCAACCGCCGCGCGAGTTCGACGCCGTCCATCTCCGGCATGCAGAGGTCGAGCAGCGCGACGTCGAACGCCGGCCGGTCCTGCGCGTCCGTCACGCGTCCGAGCGCTTCGTTCGGACTGCGCATCAGCTCGACGGTCGCGGCCCGCGCCGCGAGTTGGCGCGCGAGGATGTCGCCGTTCAGATCGTTGTCGTCGACGACCAGCACGCGCCGGCCGAGCAGCGCCTGCGACGAACACGTCGTCTCGCGCGCCGCGGCGGGGATCGGCAGACACAGCTCGAACCAGAAGCACGAGCCGGCGCCGACCGTGCTCGCGCAGCCGATCCGGCCGCCCATCAGCTCGATGAGCTGCCGACTGATCGCGAGCCCGAGCCCCGTGCCGCCGAAGCGACGGCTGGTCGACACGTCGCCCTGCGCGAACGGCTGGAACAACTTCGACAGCCGATCGGCGGGGATCCCGATCCCCTGGTCCTGCACTTCGAATCGCAGGTGGACTTCGTCGCTCGAGCGCTCGATCGCCACCACGCGCAGCACGACCGACCCGGCGGCGGTGAACTTGACGGCGTTGCCGACCAGGTTGACGAGCACTTGGCGGATGCGGCCCGCATCGCCCGAGTACCGCGCCGGCAGACTCTCGTCGAGGTCGATCGTCAGCTCGAGCCCCTTCTCCGCGACGCGCTGACCGAGCATCGCTCCGATGTCCTCGAGCAGCGGCTCGAGTTCGAAGTCGGCCGGTTCGATCTCGAGCTTGCCGGCCTCGATCTTCGAGAAGTCGAGGATGTCGTTGATCAGCACGAGCAGCGCGTCGGCGCTGCGTTGGATCGTGCCGGCGATGTCGCGCTGCTCGTCGTCGAGCGTGGTGTCGAGCAACAGCCCCGACAGGCCGATCACGGCGTTCATCGGCGTGCGGATCTCGTGGCTCATGTTCGCGAGGAACGCCGCCTTCGCGCGTGCGCCGGCTTCCGCGGCGTCGCGAGCGCGCGCCAGCTCCTGCTGCAGCAGCCACTGTTCGCTCGCGTCGAGGAACATCCCGTCGAGATGGACGACCTCCTGATCGTCGACGGTCTCGAACACCGGGACGCCGCGTTCCCAGACGTGACGGATCTGGCCGTCGTTGCGTCGCAATCGGTACTCGACCTCGAACGGTCGACGGGCCCGGACGGCGGACGCGATCTCCGCGGTGACGACCGCGCGATCCTCCGGATGGACGAGATCCATCAAGCCGAGGACGGACCGATCGCGGTCGACGTGGTGTTCTTCGCCGATGAACTCCTGGATGCGACTCGACGCCATCACCAGCGTGCGTCGCAGGTCGTAGCGGCAGCGATACGCGACGCCGGGCATCGAGTCGGTCAGCGCGCGGATGCGCCGCTCGCTCTGCGCGAGTTCCTGGTTGCGCCGCGCGAGTTCGCGGGCGACGAGCAGCATCGCCGCGATCATCACGAGCGCACCGGTCACGCCGAGGCCCGCGGACGCGAGCGCGAGCGTCTCGTCGGCGCGGACGACTTCCCCGACCCGTTCGTCGATCAGGCGATCCGACCGCTCGACGCCGGCCGCGTACTCGGCCTTGAGGGAGTCGTAGTGCGGCGACAACACGCGCTCGATCGCGGCCTCGCGCTGCCCGACGCGCGCGAGATCGAAGCACTCGTTCTCGAGCGCGATCAACGCGTCGTTCGTCGCGCTGAGCTTCGCGAGTTCCGCGCGCGCGTCGACCGCACCGTCGCCGAGGACGCGCGTCAGCGTCGCGTCGGACTCCTCGAGCACGTGCGTGAGGTCGGCTTCGGCGACGCGGTAGCGCCGCTCCCACTGCATGTCGCACGTCGCGGCGCACAGCCGCGCGGACATCGTCAGTCGTTCGTCGAGCAGGCCGGCTTCCCCGCGGAAATGGCGCAGGGCTTCGGCGTCGTCCGCGGCCGTCCGGTGGCGCAGCGCCGGCAACACGAGTGCGGCGACGACGCAGGCCACGCCGACGATCGACGTCGCGCGCAACCCGCGGATCGAACGCAGCAGGGCTTCCGCGGGCGCGAACACCACGCACTTCGACTTCAAGTGCGCCTCCCTCGTCGGCCACCGATGAGACGCATCGACGGACAAGGTCCTGTTTCGGCCGTCCCGAGGGGCGGACTTGACCGTTCCACGAAGCGAACCGCCGTCGGCGCGTTTTTGCGCCGGCGGCGGTTCTTCGATCGACCTTTGGAGATCGGAGATCGGGAGAGCGGTGGAAGGACCGAAGGAGTCAGTCGAGGATCTTGAGGTCCGAATTCGTGAGCTGCAGCAAACCGCCCGGCGGGACGACGGCGCCTTGGCCGAACACGTGCAGGCCGATCAACGCGGGCTGGTCAGGGATGTCGATCTCGATCGAGAACTCGCCGCCGCCGTCGGTCGTGCCCTGACCGAGCACGATCATCTGGTTGGGCGCGAGGAACAGCGTGCCCCATGCGCCGAACGGGACGAACCCGTCCTTGAACCCGAGCGTCAGGATCGCGAGCGAGCCCGGCGCGGCGTTGGCCGTGAACCGCATCTCCCCGCCGATCGAGCCGTTGCCGCCGATGCTGAACGACTGCGGGACGACCTGGATCGTCGTCACCGTGATCTTCGGCGCGGTCGTCGACCCGTTCCACATCCCCGTGCCGTGGACGTACTGACCGACCAGGGGCAGTAGCGGGATGTTCGGGCTGACCAGGCTGACGTGCGTGTTGTCGAGCACGAAGTCGAAGCCCGGGCAGTAGTAGCAGACGTTCTCGCCGTCCTCGACCTTGCCGTCGAACGTCACCTCTTGGGCGAACGACGACGACGCGAACAGCGCGAGACCAGCGACCAACGACGCGAACATGCGCATGGAGGACTCCAGGGAACGACGTCCCGGTGAATGGACCTGTTTGGAGAGACAGCCCCGGTCCGAATGCACGGTGCGTGCCAGTCGGAATCGGCCCATCCCGCGGCCGCGCGAGCCGACGACGCTCCGGTTCACGGACACCGTCGTCCCGAAACCGGAGCCGATGCTCGGATCACCGGCCGTCCGCGGCGATCCGCGCCGCCAAGTCGTTCGTGCGCGCGGTGTAGTGGCCGAGCGGCGCCCAGTACTCCGGCGTCTGGTCGAGCCCGGCCGCGAGCAGCGGCTTCGTCAGGTCGATCACGTCGACGCCCTTCGCAGCGACGCGTGCGACCAAGCTCTCCCAGTACGCGCGCCCCCCGGCCCCGGCGCGGCGCCGGAGCGACCGGCCGTCCGGCAGCACGACCCAGCGGAATCGAATGCCCCGCGCCGCCACCTCCGACGCGCAGGTCGTCACCAGCGCAATCAGCAGCCGGCTGACCTCCGAGTCGGCGTCCTCGAGCCATTCGTCGGGGAAGCGCTCGCCGCGTTCGAGTCGCGTCAGCAGGATCCGGCTCGTCGCGAACGCGTGCGTCCAGTGCGAGCCCGTCCTCGCGTAAGCCTGCGGCCAGCGCGCGACGAACGTCTCGTACCGCCCCACCGCGGTCGCGAACGCGTCGGCATCGCGCAGCAGTCGCGGCACGGCGGCCGGATCCGCCGCGGGGTTCGCGATCAAGCGCAGCCCGCCGCCATCCTCCAACGTGAAGCGCGGCTTGAACGAGATCGTCGCGTCGTCGTGGCGCAGCACCGGCCCGTAGAGGTTGACGACGCGCAGCGCGGTCGCCGGGACGAAGCCGAGCCACACTTCGTCGGTTTCGAGCTCGGCGAGCACGGCGCGCATCCGCAGCAGCGCTTGATCGAGTCCGTAGCCGGACACTCCGAAGTTCGACACGCGCCAGCCGGTCGTCCGCGCGAGCCGCGCCGGGAACGTGTCGTCCGCGGCGACCTCGTCGCCGTGCACGAACGAGTCGCCGAACACGAACACGCGCTTGCCCTGCGGCTCACCCGTCGACGGCGCCGTGCGCGCGCCGCGCTCGTCGTAACGGAACTCACCGCGGCCACCCGCGCGCGGCGGAGCCCAGCCGAGTTCGGCGTCGTGCGCCATCGCACCGACCAGCGTCCCGCGGCCGGCCAACCAAGCTTCGAAGCGATCGAGCGATTCGCGCTGCGACGCGTTGAACAGCGGCGGGTCGAACGGCGCGACGCGCTCGCCGCGGAACTCGCCGTCGCCGAGCGCGAACCACAGGACCGCGCGATCGACCGCGAACAAGACGAACAGCGGGAGAGCGATCAGCGCGACCTTCTTCACGGACGTGTTCCCGGACTTCGTAGCGGGTCTCCTCTGCGTCATCGCCGGAGCATACGGGAGGCTCTCGAAACCGAACGGTGCGCGAGACGGTGCGGCGGCGTGTCGCGCAGCGACGACGAACGACACGACCTCCGCGGACTCGGATTCGCGCGACGTTCCCCAGCAGCGGGAAAGAACGCCGAGGCCGAGGCTCCGGATCGCGGACTTCGCCGCAAACAGGGAGCTGCGCGCTGGATGGAACGGGCGTTGCCTTGGCTTTTCGTGACCGTTCCCCACGCATCGCGACGCATGAGTCGCGACGCGGTCCTCAGTTCCTCCGGAAAGGCGAAAGTCGCATGAACCCCTCGAATCCTCTCACCCGCTCCGTCACCCGCCCCGCGCTGCGGCTCGCTGCGGCGCTGACCGCTGTCGCGTCGATCGTCGTCCCGACCGCGCGTGCTCAGGTCTCGACCGACTGGTCCGAGCCGACCGGCGGTGTCTCGATCGCGGTCGACGCCGCGAACAACGTGTTCACGGTCGCGTACTCGCAAGCGCTCGGCGCGGAGATGGTCGTCACCAAGCGCGACGTGAACGGCCAACTGCTGTGGAACGCCAGCTACGACCAAACCGTGTCGACGCAGTGGGAGCGCGCGCAGTGGATCGCGACCGACAGCGCCGGCAACGCGATCGTCTGCGGCACGCTGATGTCCGGGTTCTCGAACCCCGTGACGTTCGGCAGCATCGTGATGAAGATCTCGAAGGACGGCGACGTGCTGTGGCGCAACGTGATCGCGAACGGCGCCGACGGCGGCACGCGGAAGTGCGTGATCGGAGCGGACGACCACATCTACGTGCTCGGCCTCGGCAGCGGCCCGCCCGGCTACGTGACGCGCGTGAATCGGTTCGCGCCGAACGGCTCGCTGGTGTGGACGTACTTCGACGCCGACGGGATCGGTGCACCGATCAACTTCAAGTTCACGCCGGACCAGGCGCTCGTGATCGCCGGTCGCGGGATCATCGGCAGCGTCAACGGCTACGCGAAGATCGATCTGAACGGCAACGAGATCTGGAGTCTCGGGGGCGTCCAGAGCCTCACGGTCGGCGACGTCGCCGGCGACTCGCAGGGCAACTCGTACGTCGTCCACGGTGACTTCGTCGCGAACGGCGGTACGCGGATCAAGAAGCTGTCGCCGACCGGCGCGCTCGTGTTCGACCACGTGTACGGCCTCGCCGCGTTCCGCGTCGAAGTCGGTACCGACGATCGCGCGGTCGCCTGCGGCTTCCCGAATCAGAACCAGGTCGGTGCCGCGTTCATCAAGATCGACCAGGCCGGCAACCTCGTGTGGTCGAACCTCGACGCGGACGGCCCGTCGTACGCGCTGATGCTGCACGCGCAACTCCAGCTCGATGCGTCGAACGACGCGTACCTCGCGGCCGGGACGTTGTTCGCGATGGCGATCTGCAAGGTCGACTCGAACGGAACGTCGGCGTGGACGCACACGGCGACCGGGAACTTCGCCGCCGGCTTCGCACTGTCGCAGCACGACGACAGCGTGTTCGTCGTCGGTGGTCTGGTCACCGCGCGCTTCGTCGATCCGGCCGAAGGTCCGTGGCACGACCTCGGCATGGGGCTGGCCGGCGCGAACGGCATCCCGCTGTTCTACGGCGCCGGCTCGATGGTCGCGGGTCAGCCGCTGACGCTGGCGGTCACGGACGCGGCGCCGAATGCGATCGCAGCGCTCGTCATCGGCGCGTCGGAGATCGACCTGCCCGCGTTCGGCGGCACGTGGATCCCGTCGCCCGACATCGTGCTCGCGGGGATCGTCACCGACGCGAACGGCGATTGGCAGCTCGCGACGACGATGCCGGCGGGTCTGCCGGCGGGCGTCGACATCACGTTCCAAGCGTGGGTCGCGGACGCCGGCGCGCCGGCGAACTTCGCGGCGACGAACGGAGTGCGTGCGACGACGCCGTGAGGCGGATCCAGCCGAACTCGTGACGGACCGCGTCCCGGACCGCGACATGGCGCGGTCCGGGACGCGGTCCTTGCGTCGACGGCGGGACTCGAGCTGGCACGCGACTCGCTCCGCGCGCCGGTCGTGGGCTCGCCCCACGAACCTCCCCCATGGAGCTGTCGATGCATCGATCCCTCGGTCCTCTCGTGACTTGCGTCGCGGTCGTCGCCGTCGGTGCGCGCGTCGTTCAGGTCGCGCCGCACGACGAAGCGCGGTGGCCCTACTCGCAGAACGTTCCCGCGACGTTGCGGTTCTCGTGCGCGGCGTCCTCGGATCGTGACGAGGACGCGCGGTTCGCGGAGCTCGCGCGCCCGGACGACCGCGCGGACGAGCGGCTCGCCGCCGCGATCGCGCTGTGGCACGGGCACAGCCGACCGCATGCGACCGACGTGCTCCGCTTCGTCGCCGACGAGCCACCGGGTGGCGCTGCGCACCGCGCGTTCGTCCGCGAGGTCGAACGTGATCTGCGACCGCAGAGCATCGTGGACGAGTTCCGGACCGGCGATCCCGCATGGGCGGCGTGGCTGGCGTTCCTGCGACCGGATGCGGCGATCGTCGATGTCCTGCTCGACGAACTCCCGCGTCGTCCCGAGCACACCGTCGCACTCCTGTTCGCGCTCGGGAACTCCGGCGACGAGCGGGC
>JAEUIB010000376.1 GCA_016795255.1 Planctomycetota bacterium | reverse complement strand
GTAATCCCGCCCGCGGCGATGAGATCGGTCAGGAACGACCGCGAGTACGCGGGATAGAAGCGATTGCCGAGGAATCGATCGACGCGGGTACCGGCTTCGGTCTCCGTGATCTCGATGCGAATGGCCTGGCCGGAAGGTGCTGAATCGTGGTCGGTCGTGGTCAATTTCGGGCCCGTTGCGGTTTGTTCGAATCCTGTTACCCTCCCCCAGCTTATCCCTAATGCACCAGTTCGTGGACGGCCTTGACGGGCCGCAGCAGCCTGCCGTTCGCGCACGACTCTCCCCCCGGACACCCCCTGGCCGCGGTCATGGGCAGAGTCGCTTGCGCCTCGGCAATGACCCCGCGCGTACGAGAAGGCAGGGAGTTTCCATGGGCGTCCTGAAGCGAGTCTCGATCCTGGTTCCGGTCCTCGTCAGCGTCAGCGCCGCGTTCGCGTGCGCCGCCGATCAGGAGACCGCCACCGCCAAGGCCGACAAGAACGCGTCCGAACCCGCTTCGGCGGATGCCGGGGCGGCCGGCGGCCTGGTCGGCATGAAACTGATCCCGGCCGGCAAGGCGGTGATCGGCATGAACGCCGACGAGATCAAGAACAGCCGCCACAAGGAGAACCCGCAGTACCTGAACATCCTGGCCGGCGCCCAGCCGCGGCACGAAGAGCAGGTCGAGGCGTTCTACCTCGACGTCCGCGAGACCACGCATCGCCAGTGGAAGCACTACCTCGACGCCACGGAGCAGAAGGCGAGCCCGGACCTCGTCAAGTACTGGGCCGACGGGTGGATGAGCATCCTCAACGCGAAGGATCCGAAGAGCGTCGCGACCGATCCCCAGGCGAACGCCGCCGCAGCGATGAAGCTCGCGGAAGAGGGCAAGATCCCCGAAGGCATGGAGGACGCGCCGGTCGTCATGGTCTCGTACGACGACATCCAGGGCTATTGCCGCTGGGCGCGTCGTCGCCTCCCGACCGAGGTCGAATACGAGTTCGCGGCGCGCGGCCCGACCGGAACGATGTATCCGTGGGGCAACGAGTTCGACACCAAGGACAAGAAGGGTGGAGAACTCGCGATCTCCGACACGACGAAGTTCCCGCGCGGCTCGCGCGGCCCGCAGCCGGTGGGCAGCCGCGACGCGGGCGCCAGTGCGTTCGGCATCCACGACCTGTCCGGAAACGTCTGGGAATGGACGTCGTCGCGGTACGAGGCCTACAAGGACTACAAGGACCTCGTGCTGCAGACGAAGCGAGGCAAGGAAGGCGAGCGCTTCGTCGCGCCGTTCAACAAGCTCGAGTTCGTGTTGCGCGGCGGCTCGTTCAACCTCGGCAGTACCGGCTTGCTGTCGGCGCTGCGCCAGCCCGTCCCGGCACAGACGTGGATGAACGACGTCGGCTTCCGCACCGCGAAGTCGGTGCAGCCGGGCGTCGATTCGATCCGCAATCAGTTGTCGCTGCTCGCGTCGTACAACGCGTCGAACGACCCGCTCGACCTGAAGAGCACCGTCGCCATCGAGCGCGAGTACGCGGGTGAGCACGGGCTGCTCGTCGGTTCGCGGACGTTCGCGTTCGCTCCGGTCGCCAAGTTGCCGAAGCTGCGCGAGATGAACGAACCCGCCACGTCCGTCACGCTCGGCGTGCTCGTCGTGTCCGAACCGGTCGTCAATCCGGCGATTCCGCCGGGCGCGTACACGGTCAAGTTCCACTCGAAGAACCCGAAGGAGAAGGCGCTCTACCCGCCCGACGACCTGTGGGTCTACCACGGTTCGCACCACCTGAAGCGGGCCGCCGATCAAGCCGCCGCCGACGCGAAGGCCGCCGCCAAGAAGGCCGCTGCCGACGCGAAGAAGGCTGCCAAGGAAAAGGCGAAGGGTGGCAAGGGCGGCAAGGAAGAGAAGGAAGAGGAAGAACCCGCCGAAGCCGAGGAGCCTGCCGCCGAAGAAGAAGCGACCGCACCGACGCCGGTGCTCGAACTCCCGGAAGGCTCGATCCAGTTCGACAAGACGCGCGATCACGTCGTGCTGTGGAGCTACCGCGGCACCGCCGTCGCGGCTCTGCCCGTGAAGGACGACCTCAAGGACACGGCGAAACCCGAGAAGCCGTCGCTGAAGACGGAGAAGGTCCTCGCCGACGTCGTCCGCAAGATCCCGGCGCTCGATCGCATCACGCTGCGCTTCGCCCCCGAGACCGAGATGAAGGGCAAGGCGGTCGCGTTCGAACTGCCGCTGTCGATCGAACAGGGCAAGCTCGATTCGAACGAGCCGCCGGCGATGCCGAAGCCGAAGGCCGAAGCGGCGCCCGCCGACGCCAAGTCCGCCGAAGCGGCCAAGAAGTAAGCGTCGTAGCGACGCATCGCAGCGAGGCTCGCGGAGCGAAGGCTCCGCGAGCCTCGCGCCGTTTCAGGGATTCGCGGGGGCGGGTCGGCGGGGGGCGATCGCGGGCTGACGTCCTCGAGCACGAGTGAGCGCACGACCCACACTTGAACTCGGTCGTCGCTCGCGATCGGCAAAACTCGGTGCTCGCCACGGACGCCGAACCGCCAATTCGGGAAGTACGCGAAACTCCGCTCGTCGCGCTCCCAGCTCGCGACGCTCTCGGCAGTCCAGTCCCCGTCGAGCGCGACGAGCTGTCGGTTCGTTTTCAGATACCGATCGTCGTACGGCGCGCGGAACAACGCGGTCTGCATGGGCACTGCGATCCCTGCGTAGGCCAAGATCGCGGCGACCGCGACACCACCCACGACCAATCCGTGCCATATGCCGTAGCCCGTGGCGTACGCGACCTTCTTCGCGAGGTGTGGGCCTGCCGCGCGGACACCATGGATGGCGCCGTACCAAACGCCGCCCCAGTACGCGGTCATGATGAGCGTCCCGGTCCCGTCGGATTGCCGGCGGTCGGCGTGATCGTCGCCTTTTCTTCCGAATGATGCGAATCCGAGTCGGTTCAGCGTCGTGAACGGGACATCCAGGAGATCCCTCGGAAACCCCGTGACGGGGTAGGTCCACGTCGCGAGACCCCATCGCGTCGATTGCATCGGCGAAGGCTCGAGTGCGATGGTCCTCGGTTCCAGCGTGGCCTGGAGTTCGAACGTCCACGGCGGAAGAGCTGCGACCCCCACGTCCCCGCGAGGTGACGGCGTGCGTCGAACTTCGATCGTTCGCGTCAGTGTCAGGCGTTCCGTCGAATGCGATGCCGCGTCATCGGGCGTCAGCTCGAACTCAAAGACCAGCGGCAGCTTCATGGCATCAGCGATCGCGACTTCGAGATCCCGACGAAACGTCTGCGGGACATGTTCACGCCGTCCGTCGCCGCACTCGACGACGAGCTCGTAGTCGATCGCGTGCTCGAGGTCGCTCGGCTCGAGCGTCAACGACAGAAGCAGCGAGTTCGTGCTTCGCGCGTTCACCACTCTTGGGGCAGTAGCGCCGATCGTCGCCCGGCCCGCACTGGCAACGGCAGGTTCGTCACCGCGAAGCTCCAACATCGGCGACGTGGCACAGCCGAACGCTCCACCCATCAACAGCATCGCCGTGAAGCTGCGAAGCACGTTCACCCCTCGTTCCACCGCGCTCGTGGTCGTTCCGGGGGCACGGTACCGAGCGGCTCGATTCGTTTGGAGCATCCCGGTGCGTAGTCACGCGGAGGTCATCGGGCACGCGTCGGGCCCGAGCGGACGTCACGGCTCGACAGCGGATCGCGAAGGCGCAGCCGGGACCGTGGCATTCGCCGTGTTCTGCGGTGCGTCGACTCCGGCAGACGATCCACCCGGCACGACGCGCCGCTCGCCGCAGACGCCGTAGCGCCAGTTCGGGAAGTACGCGAGGCTGCGCTCGTGGCGCTCGTATGCGGCGACGTTCGCTTCGGTCCACGCGTCGTGGACGTCGAGTCGCGCGTGGTTGCTCTTCAGGTACTCGTCGTCGAAGCCCGAGCGCAGCAGCGCCGTCTGGAGCGGGACGACGACGACTCCGTAGGCCCCGATGGCCGCGAGCCCCGCGCCGGCGCCGAGTCCGAGTC
>JAEUIB010000372.1 GCA_016795255.1 Planctomycetota bacterium | reverse complement strand
GCTTTTGCGGCAAGTCCGACGAACGGGTTGATGTCGCCGAAGCTGCCGATCGTGACGAACTGGATGCGTGGCATGGCGGGCTGCGCGGAGGGATCGAACGGGCTGGTAGCGTATCGGCCCCAGCGGGCGGGCACCCGCGTCTCGATGGATGGGGATTCCGTGATGTCGACGCCGTCATTCGTCCTGTCGTTGCTGGTCCTCACGTCCCCGTGCGCGTCCGCGGGACTCGAAGAGCTCGAACCTCGGATTCGCGCGCTCGCGCAGCCGATGCTCGACGCCGATCACGTGCCGGGCATGGCGATCGGCGTGCTGAAAGCCGGTGAGCGCCACACGTTCGGAGTCGGACGAGTCCGCCTCGATGCCGAGGGCGCGCCGACCGCCGACACGCTGTACGAGATCGGGTCGATCTCGAAGGTGTTCACCGCGGCGTTGCTGGCCGACGCTCACCTTCGCGGGACGCTGTCGATCGAGGACCCGCTGGCGAAGTTCATGCCTGAGGGTTCCGACGCACCGGAGTACGACGGCGTCGGCATCACGCTGATGCAGTTGTCGACGCATCGATCGGCGCTGCCGCGCATGCCGCCGAACTGGCTGCCGCCGGAATTGACGGACCCGTTCAAGGGCTACGACCGCGCTCGCTTGTTCCGCGATCTCGAGGACGTCGTGCTGACGCGCGCTCCCGGCGCGCAGTACGAGTACTCGAACCTCGCGGTCGGGCTGCTCGGGCAGATCGTCGTCGACGCGTCGAAGGCGCAGAACTACGAGGCGCTGCTGAAGGAACGCATCGCGACGCCGCTCGGCATGCACGACACGACGCTCGAGCTGTCGGCGGAGCAACGCGCTCGGTTCGCACCGCCGTACAACGCCGACCTACGCCCCGACCACGATTGGTCGTTCGACGCGCTCGCCGGCGCCGGCGCGATCCGCTCGACCGTCGACGACATGCTGAAGTTCGCCGAGGCCGACCTCGCCGCGGAGACCGACGCATCCGGCGATGCCGCGCGTCGAGCGCTCGCGTTCACGCACGAGAAGCGCGCGGATCTCCCGGGCGACCCGGCGGGCGGCGTCGCGCTCGGCTGGCACCTGCGCGGCGACGGCGCGCGTTGGCACAACGGCCAGACCGGCGGCTACCACGCGTTCCTCGGCGTCGCGCCGAAGCACGACCTCGCGGTCGTCGTGCTGTCGAACGCGCCGAGCGGGCTCGTCGACGCGTTCGCGATCGGGGTGCTGAAGCTCGCGGCCGGCGAGGCCGCGGACCCGTTGCCGATCCAGCCGGCGGTCGAGGTCGAGCGCGCCACGCTCGAGACCTACGTCGGCAAGTACCGGTTGAACCCGCTGAATTGGATCGCCGTGACGTTGGACGGCGACGAGCTGTTCGTCCAATTGACCGGCCAGCCGGCGTTCCGCGTGTATCCCGAGAACGACGCGAAGTTCCGCTACCGCGTCGTCGACGCCGTGATCACGTTCGAACGCGACGACGCCGACCGCGTCGCCGCGCTCGTACTGCATCAGAACGGTCAGGACATGCGCGCCCCGCGCGAGTGACGCGACGCGAGCCGACGACTCGTCACATCTGCCAATTGATCAGCGGCAGCCACCGCGCCCACGACGGGTTCGTCGGGATGTGGTTGATCAAGCCGAGCTGGAAGCCGAAGCCGTCGATCGTCTCGGCGTGATTGAACGCGCCGAACGTGACGCCGGTCTGCGCCTTCTCGATCCGCGTGCAGAGGCTGATGCCGAGGCCCTTGAAGTCCTTCGCGTTCAAGTGACCGAGCGCCGCGACGACGCCGCGCATCGAGCCGGCCCGCGCGCGCAAGCCGGTGACCGCGATGCCGGCGATCGTGCCGGGATCCGCTTCGCCGAGTTCGCCGCGCTTCTGCGCCTCTTCGATCTTGTCGGTCACGTCGGTCGCGTCGACCTTCTCGCCTTGCTCGACCGACTTCTCGATGTCGCTCTGCATCTTCTCGAGCGCCTCGTCAAGTTCCTTCGTGTGACCACCCGCTTCAAGGAAGCCGAGTGCGAGCGAGATCCCGTGCATCGTGCGTCCCGCGCCCGCCGAGCCCAGCGCCACGGTGATCCCCGTGGCATCGCGGCCCGCGCCGGCAGTGATGCCCGCCAGCGTCAGGCCCGTGACGTCCTGACCGGCGCCGGAGACGAATCCGGCGGCGGTCACTCCCGTGGCCGAGCCGCCGCAGCCGCCGACGAGACCGGCCACGTTCACGCCGTCGACCGATCCGCCGGATCCGCCGACGAGGCCCGCGAGCGAGACGCCGCAGACGTCCCCGCCCGAGCCGTTCACGAGCAGCGCCGCGTTCACGCCGCGTAGGTCGCCGCCGCAGCCGTTCACGAGTCCGGCGACGTGGACGCCGGTCATCGATCGTCCTGCGCCGTTCACGAACAGCGCGCCGCCGACGCCCGTCAGCTCCTTGCCCGAGCCGTTCAGGAAGCCGGCGACGTGGACCCCCTTCATGTCCGACTCCGCCGCATTGACGCCGAGCGCGACGGTCACGCCGCGCAGGTTCTCCGCGATGTTCGAGATCAGTCCGATCCCGATGCCGTTGACGTCGCCGGTCGCGTCGCCACCGGCGGCCGCCCACAGCGTCGTGTTGATGCCGTTGATCGTTCCGAGATCGTCGTCGGACCAATTGAAGCGCAGACCGTTCCAGTCCTTGCTGTTGCCGAAGCAGATGCCGGTGTTCGCGAAGCCGATCGGGAGGTGGCCGTGCCACACGTCGCGCTTCGGCGGCGCTTCGTCCTTCGCGTCCGACTTCGCATCGTCTTTCGCGTCGCCGGACGGCGCGGGTGGCGTCGCCGGCGCCTCCTGTCCGATGCGAGCGCCAGGGCTCGTCGCCGAGCAACCACACACCGCGAGCACACCGAGGATCGCGAACGAACGCATGAGCTTCACTCCAGTTCTGCCGTGGGGACGAAGGGACAGCGAGGGCTTCGAGACGTCGACGGTCGGACACGACCGCGAGCGCGCGCCGTCATCGGGACGCGCGCTCGCGGTCGTGTCGGGCTCACATCTGCCAATTGATCAGCGGCAGCCACCGCGCCCACGTCGGGTTGGTCTCGACGTGATTGATCAGTCCGATCTGGAAGCCGAATCCTTCGACGGTTTTCGCGCTGTTGAACAGGCCGAGCGTCCAGCCGTGCTGCGCGACGTCGATGTCGTTGCAGGCCGACAGCGACAGCCCGTGCTGGTGCTGCGCGTGCGTGTGCAGCAAGGCGGCGCAGATGCACGAGATCGTGTCGGCCTCCGCGATGCCGAGCGTCAGCGCGATGCCGCGGATCGTGCCGCCCGGGCCGTCGCACGAGTCGAACGCGTCACCGACCGCGCTGGCCGACGCCGACAGGATGTTCATGTCCGGGCCGTCGCCGGGCTGGTCCTTGACCTGCTCCGAGCAACCCGCGGCGATGCCGAGGCCGGCGAGCGTGATGCCGGTGATCTCGTCCTGCGCCGCGACGCGATAGCCCGCGAGCGAGACGCCCGTGACGTCGCCGCCGGACGTGACGCCGAGCAGCGACGCGTTCGCGCCGATCGCGTCGCCCTTCGCCGACATGCCGAGGCCGCCGATGTTCACGCCCGTCGCGTTGCCGCGTGCGGCCACGCCGAGCAGACCCGCCGTGGCTCCGGTCACGTCGCCGCCGGCCGCGGCGCCGAGCAACCCGAGGTTCACGCCGGTGAGGTCTTCACCCGCGAGGTTGCCGACGCCGGCGAGATGGACGCCGCTCAGGTCGTGGCTCGCGGTGTTCGTCAGCAGCGCGCCGCCGAGGCAGTCCATGTCGCCTTCCGACGTGTTCGCGATCGCGGCGAGGTGGACGCCCGTCAGCTGCTTCTCGGCGGCGTTCGTGTAGAGCGCCGCGGCGACGCCGCTGATGTCCGCGCCCTTGTTGCCGAGCAATCCGATCATCACGCCGTCGAGGTCGCCCTTCGGGCTCGCGTCCGGCGGGCAGATCGACACGTTGACGCCGTTGACGTCGCCGAGGTCGGAGTCGTGGAAGTTCAGCCGCAGACCGTTCCAGTCCTGCGGGTTGCCGAGCGCGATGCCGTTGCCGTCGTGGCCGAGCGCGACGTGGCGATGACCGGCGTTCTTGTCGTCGACCGCGAACACGCAGCCGGAACTCACCAGCAACAGGGAAACCATGGCGATACGCATCGAGAGGATCCTCCGATGGAGACTTGGATTCGATTGGGTTGGGACGCACGTGGATGGGCCGTCGTGCCGCGACGGGGCGACGAGGTCGCCGACGCGACCCGGGTCGCGCGCGAAGAGCCGGACTGGAACTCGCCTCGAGGGATGGCTCAAAGCCATCGTTCTCCTCGCCCACACGGAGCGAGAGCCTAGGAAGCGATGAGAAAACTCGTGCGAAGTTTTCGGCAGGATGGGGCATTCTCCGCGGAACGCGAGCTCCGCGTCCGCATCGAGGGCCCCGGCATGACTTCCTTCGACGACGTCCAGGCGTTGACGTTCGATTGCTACGGCACGCTGATCGACTGGGAGACCGGCATCGCGAGCGCGCTCGGCGAATTGCTCGAGCGCCGCGGTCGCACGATCGATCGCGCGCGGTTGCTCGAGCGCTTCGCCGCCGTCGAGAACACGATCCAAGCCGGAGCCCCGGATCTCGCGTACCCGCGGATCCTCGAGCGCGTCGCGCACGTCGTGACCTCGTCGTTCGGCGTCGTGATCCGGCCGGCCGACGCGGAGTGGTTCGGCGCCGGCGTCGGTGAGTGGCCGCCGTTCCCCGATACGCACGACGCGCTCGTCCGCCTGTCGTCGCGGTTCCGGCTCGTCGTGATCTCGAACGTCGACCGCGAGTCGTTCGCGCGCACGCAGCGCCGGCTGGACGTCGCATTCGACGCCGTGATCACCGCGCAGGACACCGGGTTCTGGAAGCCGGACCCGCGGATGTTCGAGTCCGCGTTCTCGCGGTTGCGCGACCGCGGCATCGTGCCCGAGCACACGCTGCACGTCGCGCAGAGCCTGTTCCACGACCACGTGCCGGCGCAGCGCTTCGGCCTGCGGACGGCGTTCGTCGACCGCTATGGCGGAATCGGCGGCGCGACGCCGAGCCCGAGCGTTCCGGTCACGCCGACCGTGACGGTCCGCACGCTCGCCGAGTTGGCCGATCGGCTCGGGTGCGCGTAGCCCGGCATCGGGCGGAACCGACCGCGCGAGGACCGAACGCGGCGTCCCACCGCGCGCCGCATTGCGCGCGCGCCGCGCGGCTTGTACGACGTGGCCCTTCCCCGTCCCGATCGACGCCTTCGAGGGTCCTCCATGTCCGATTCGATCCGCACCGTCCTCGTCCTCGGCGCAGGCACCATGGGCCACGGCATCGCGCACGTGTGTGCGCAGGCCGGTTGCCAGGTCCGCTTGTTCGACGTGAAGGACGAACTCGCGCAGGCCGGCATCGCGAAGATCCGCGGCAACCTCGACAAGGGTGTCGAGAAGGGCAAGGTCACGGCGACCGATCGCGACCAGACGCTCGCGCGGCTCGTCGCGACCAGCGATCTCGCGGGAGCGTCGAAGGACATCGATCTTTGCGTCGAGGCCGTGCCCGAGAGTCTCGAGCTGAAGGGCAAGGTGTTCTCGACGGTGCATCAGCACGCGCGGGCGCACACGATCCTCGCGTCGAACACGTCGTCGCTGTCGCTGACCGCGTTGGCGGCGGCGTCGGGTCGGCCGGCGCGCACGATCGGGCTGCACTTCTTCAATCCGGTCCACATCATGAAGCTGCTCGAGATCGTGCTCGCCGAGCAGACCGCGCAAGACGTCCTCGCGACGTGCCGCGCGTTCGGCGAGCGGATCGGCAAGACGACGATCGTCGTCAAGGACTCGCCGGGCTTC
>JAEUIB010000223.1 GCA_016795255.1 Planctomycetota bacterium | reverse complement strand
CCCGCGGCGAGCCCGACGCGTCCGGCGACGCGAAGCCGGAGGCGCCGACTCCGCCGCGCGTGTTGTGGCTCGTGCCACTCGACGGTCGCGCGCCGATCGAAACGAAGTTCGAGCAGCCGACCGACGGCCGGGTCGAAGTCTCCGCCGACGGATTGCTCGCGGTGACGACCGCATCGAAGCCCGTCGTCGAACGGCGCGCGATCATGGCCGACTACCTCGGCGAGTTCGTCGAGGCCGTGCCGGTCCGCAACGACAAGGCCGGCGATCCCGGCAATGCGTTCGCGTTGCGCGCGTTCGACCTGACGAAGGGCGTGGAGATCGAAGCTCCGCTCGACGAGGGCACGAACTACTTCCTGCATTCGACGGAGTTCGCGACGACGGGGCACGAGCTGCTCGTCCACCGGGTCAGCAACGACTTCAAGGTGCGGCAGATCCTGCTCGTCGACGCGCTGGTCCACACGACGAAGCTGCTGTTCTCCGAGCGCGACGACGCGTGGATCGGCGGTCCGCTCGAGTTCGCCGAGTTCACGCAGAGCGGCGACGGCGTGGTGTTCACGTCCGAGCAGAGCGGCTTCAACCGGCTGTACGCGTGCGCGCTCGACGGATCGAATCGGCGACTGCTGACGCCCGGCGACGCTCCGTTCGAGATCGACGGCGCGTTCCTGCCCGAAGGCCAGACGTTCGCGATCGTGCGCAGCAACGAGACCGACTCCGCCGAACGCTGCTTGTGGAAGGTCGACCTGGCGAGCGGGCAGCGCACGCGCCTGTCCGAACCCGGCGGCGTCTCCGACTTCCCGCAGATGAACGTCACCGGCAGCGTGCTCGTCTACGGCCAGGAGTTCCTCGGTCAACCGCAGGAGATCTACACGGTCGCGACCACCGGCGAGCCCGCGCCGCGCCGCGTGTCGACGACGGTGCCGAAGGAGTTCGCCGAGCTGAAGCTGCCGGCGCCCGAGATCATCACGTTCAAGAACAAGGCCGACGACGTCGCGGTGCGCGCGTACCTGTATCGCCCCGAGCCGTTCGATCCGGCGCGCAAGTATCCGGTCGTCATGTTCGTCCACGGCGCCGGGTATCTGCAGCAGGTGCTGAAGTCGATGAGCAGCTACGCGCCGAACATGCTGTTCCACCATCGGCTGGCGCGGAAGGGCTTCGTCGTCGTCGACGTCGACTACCGTCACAGCGAGGGCTACGGCCGCAAGTTCCGCACGGACATCCACGGCTTCATGGGCGGCAAGGACCTCGACGACTGCGTCGCGGCGATCGTGCACTTGGGCACGCTCGGCTTCGCGGACACCAGCCGCGTCGGACTGTACGGCGGCAGCTACGGCGGATTCATGACGCTGATGGCGCTGTTCACGAAGCCCGACGTCTTCAAGTGCGGCGCCGCGCTGCGCTCGGTCACCGACTGGCGCGCGTACAACTCCTGGTACACGACGCCGCGCCTCGGCGACCCGAAGAAGGACGAGGAGAACTACAAGAAGAGCTCACCGATCGAGCACCTCGACGGCTTGAAGGGCAAGCTGCTGCTGATGCACGGCTTGAAGGACTCGAACGTGTTCGCGCAGGATTCGATCCGGCTGGTCGAGAAGTTGATCCAGGCGAAGAAGGACTTCGACGTCGCGATCTACCCGAGCCAGGACCACGGGTTCACCGATCCGGAGAGTTGGCTCGACGAATACAAGCGCATCGAAGCGCTGTTCGAACGCGAGTTGAACCCGGGCCAATGACCGTCGGACGGCGAGCGAGGCTCGCCGTCGGCGTCAGCGCGGAGGTGCGCCCTTCGAGACCGCGGCCGCTTCGTCGGAGCGGCCGCGTTGCTCGAGGAACTCGACGAGGTTCTTGCGCGTCAGCGCCGTGTTCGGATGGTCCGCGCCGAAGACCTGTTCGGCGAGCGACAGCGCGCGGCGCATCGCCGCTTCCGTCTCGACGTCCTTGCCCTGCCCGTGCAGCTCGGATGCCAAATCGTTCAGGAATGCGACCACCAGCACGTGCTTCTCGCCGTACGTCGCCTCGGCGGTCGCGAGAGCTTCGCGCGTCAGCGTCTCGGCCTCCGCGAGATTGCCCTGCGCTTCGCGGATGCGCGACAGATCGCCGATCAACAGCAGCGTGAGCCGATGCTGCGGGCCATGCACCTTGCGCGACGATGCGAGAGCGCGCGACACGAGCTCGTCGGCCTCGTCGGTCCGCCCGTCCTCGAACCGCATGCGCGCGAGGACGCGTGTCGCCAGGATCGTGTCGGGGTAATCGTCGCCGAACACGACGCGCATACGCGGCAACGCGTCTTGCAGCAGGGACTGTGCTTCGGTGCGGCCTTCGGGGCCCTGGAGCGACACGGCGAAGTTGTAGATCGCTCCGAGCACGTCGGGGTCGTCGGGCCCGGCTGCCGCGCGTTCCACCTCCATCACGCGGCGGAACACGGCCTGCGCAGCGTCGAGTTCGAACACGTTCGCGAGCGCGGTCGCGACGTTGCTTCGCATGCGTTGGCGATTCCGATCCTCGTCGTCGGGTACGAGCGCGAGAGCCTCGTCGCACAACGCCTTCGTCTCTTCGCGCATGCCCAACGCGGACTTCGTCAACGCCGTTTGGACGAGGGCTCCGACGAGGCCGTCCCTCGGTCGGCCCGGCTCGCGCAGGATCGCCAACGCGCCCTGCAGCGGCTCGAGCGCGTCCTGCGGGCGACCCAACGCGCGCAGCGTCATGCCGAACAACACGGTGCTCTCGAGCGCGAGGTCGCCGCCCTTGCCGCCGTCGCGGACGAACTCGTCCCGCGCGAACGCGAGGTGCGGCAAGGCCTCCTTGAATCCGCCGAGTGCGAGGTACGACTGACCGATCGAGAAGCGGATCGACGCGACGACGAGCGGCTCGCCTTCGAATCGACCGCCGGACGCCGCGTCGCCTTCGATCTTCGCGGACGCGGCGTCGAGCACCGCGCGCAGCGACACCTCGCGCCCGCGACCCGGCTGGTCGGACGGCCGCACCGCGGGCAGCAGATCGGTCGTCAGGAACTCGTTCACGGCGTTCGCGACACGCTCCTGCCGGCGCATCTTCACCCACGCGATGCGCGTCGAGATCGCGCCGGCGACCAGCGCCGCGAGCACCGCCAGCGTCGCGACGGTCGCGACCCGATGGCGGCGCGCGAACTTGCGCAGGCGATAGGCCTTCGACGGCGGAGCGGCGAGGATCGGCTCGAACGCGAGCCAGCGATCGACGTCCTCGGCCAAGGCCGCGGCGCCGGCGTAGCGTCGGCCGCGCTCCTTCTCGAGGCAGCGCAGCACGATCCAGTCGACCTCGCGCGGCAACGGCGCGAGCGCGGGCGACGCGCGCGAACTCGGCCGCGGCGGATCCTTGCGCAGCACGGCGTCGAGGAATCGATCCTGCCCGAGCAGTTCCGGATCGAACGGCGTCGTGCCTGTGCAGAGTTGGTGCAGCAGCACGCCGAGCGAGTAGACGTCGGTGCGCGTGTCGAGGTCGGCGTCGCCGCGCAGCTGCTCCGGGCTCATCGCCGACAACGTGCCGATCACGTGGCGCTCGAGCGACAGGTCGCTCGCCGCGTCGCGCTGCAGCGCTTTCGCGATCCCGAAGTCGATCACCTTCGGCAACGGCTTGCGATCGACGTCCCCGACCAGCACGTTCGACGGCTTGATGTCGCGGTGGATCACGCCGCGCTGATGCGCGTGCTCGATCGCGCGACAGACGACGGCGAACAGCGCGAGCCGTGCGCGGAGGTCCAGCCGATGCGATTCGCAGTATTGCGTGATCGGCACGCCGTGGACGCGCTCCATCACGAAGTACGGCCGCCCCGACGTGGTGACGCCGGCGTCGAACACCTTCGCGATCGCGGGGTGGTCCATCGACGCGAGCGTCTGGCGCTCGTGCTCGAAGCGCGCGACGACGCGGCGCGTGTCCATGCCGAGCTTCACGACCTTCAGCGCGACTTCGCGCTTCACGGGCTCCTGCTGCTCGGCGAGGAACACGATGCCGAAGCCGCCCTCTCCGAGCGTGCGCTTCAGCAGGTAGCGGTCGATCTTCGAGCCCGCGGCCAACTCCGAGCCGGCGAGGGTCGCCGTCTTCTCGGCGGCGACGTGACCGCGCAGCAGCGCCTGCACGCGGGCGCGCAGGGCGGAGTCGCCGGAGCACGCCGAATCGACGAACGCGTCCCGGCGCGAAGCGTCCTGTTCGAGCGCGTCGAGGAAAATGTCTTTCGCGCGCGTCTCGAGCGAACTCACGAACCGTCGGCTCCACCGCGCGGTTGCGCGTCGTCCGCGCCACCGTCGCCGGAGTCGCGGCCGGTCAGGAACTGCGTCAGATGAGCCCGCGCGTACGTCCAGTCGCGACCGACGGTGCGGACGGAGGTCTCGAGCACGTCGGCGACTTCTTCCGGTCCGAGGCCCGAGAACAACCGCAGCCGAGCCACCTGCGCCGCGCGCGCATCGGCCTGCGCCAGCGTCTCCAGCGCTTCGTCGAGCGCGAGCATCCGATCGGCATCGTCGCCGACCGTGCATTCCTCGAGCGTGATCGTCATGCGAGCCCGATCCCCGCCGCGTCGCTCGCTCTTCACCTTGCGTGCATGGTCGACCAACACGCGGCGCATCGCTTCGGACGCGGCCGCGAGGAATTGCCCGCGGTTCGCCGCACTCAGTTGCCGGTTCTGGTCGAGCCGCATCCAGGCCTCATGCACCAAAGCCGTCGCCGACAGCGTGTGCCCGTCGCGCTCGCGCCGCATCCGCGCCTGGGCGATCGCCCGCAACTCGTCGTAGACGAGAGGCGCCAGGTCCCCCAACGACCCGCGACCGCCGCGCAGGGCGTCCAATAGGCGAGTCACGTCTCCCGATTCGTCGACCATGGCGCGAGAGCATAGAGACAACGAGGGGATGGGAGGGACGCGAGGGACGCGAGGGACGCGAGGGACGAGAGGGACGAGAGGGACGCGAGGGACGCGAGGGACGAGAGGGACGAGAGGGACGAAGAACTGCCTGCGGCAGTTCTTGGGCGCGCTGCGCGCGCCCGAGGGGAGCGATCCGGACAAGATCGCCGGCAACAACCTTGTCCGGCAGTTCGCGTAACCCAAGCCCAGACCACGACATCAATCGTGCGGATTGGGGACTGTCCCCGCGTCTGTCCCCGGGACTGTCCCCGCGTCTGTCCCCGGGACTGTCCCCGGGACTGTCCCCGCCTCTGTCCCCACGCCTTCAATCGCCACCGCGGAGCGCGAAGCGCGACCCGAAGTTCTCCCTCGGGTTCAAGCTCGCGCGCCGTGGAAACCACTCCGTCGCCAAGGGACGTCGTGAACGGGCTCTCGCTGCGGCCATTCAGCAGCCCGCCGCAGCTGTGGCGATCCGCTCTACACGTCTCGTCAGTACGTCACCCGGGGCGAGATCGACAGGGGTCGCGAATCACGCCGTCGAGAAGCCACCCCTGCGGCTTTGAATGGCCGCAGCGAGT
>JAEUIB010000210.1 GCA_016795255.1 Planctomycetota bacterium | reverse complement strand
GAAGATCCTGCGAGTCCAAGACCTCTGGGACGACATCGCGCGCTCGCCACGAGACGTCGAAATCACTACCGCTCAACGGGACGAAGCGGAGCGCCGGCTCCGCGCACATGAAGAACACCCTCGCGAGTGCTCTTCATGGGAGGACATCAAGCGGAGGCTGGAAGACGGGCAGTGACTCTCCCGATCCACTTCCTTCCCGAAGCCGAGCGCGAGGTGGTGGATGCGTTCGCTTGGTACGAGCGTCAAAGGCGCGGCCTTGGACTCGAGTTCCTCCTCGCGTTCGAGGCAACGCTCGAGCAGCTCCGCCGAATGCCGGAGGGTCACGAGCTCGTCGCTTCCAGAACGCGAAAGGCGTTGCTCCGACGCTTTCCGTAACTCGTGCTCTACGCCGTCGAGGCGGACCGCGTGTTGATCACGGCTGTGTTCCACGCACGTCGGGATCCACGGGATCGGACGGATCGGGTCAGGGAACGTTCGCCCGCTGAATCAGATCACGTCAGCGCTTGAGGTCGCGCAGCGACGCGTTGGCGTCGACCACGATCGCTAGTCACCCCCGCAGCACAGCCTCGCGCACCTTGGCAAGATCGAGGCCCATCGACGCGAGGGCGCGCGCCGACGTGAACTCCGGGTCCGACGTCAGACCGAGCAGCACATGCGTGGATTCGATGCGTTGGGTCGCCAACGCGGTCGCGGCGTTCAACGCGGCTTCCAGCACGCGCTTCGCATCCGGCGTGAACGGCAGTCGCGCTCGAGGAGTCGCATGTCCCGACGGCGCGAGTGTGATCACGGCCGCGCGGATCGCGTCCGCGGTCGCTCCGAAGCGCGAAAGCAGCGACATCGCTCCGCACGACGGATCGGTCGCCAGCGCGAGCAGGAAGTGCTCCGTCGAGATCGCGCCGTGACCGAGCGCGTCGGCTTCGGCTTTCGCGAGGTCCGCGAGTTTGCGTGTGGGATCGGGCGTCATCGAAGGTCCATGAGCGTCGGCTCGCGAAGTGGACGGTCTGCGAGTTCGGTCGCACGCGAGTTGCGCATCATGCCTCGGTCGTGTTCTTTCCGACGTCTCCCACGAACCGCGATGGCGGTCGTGTGCAAATCGTCAGCGGCACTTACGATTTGCAAGATCAATCTCAAAGCACGTTGTACGCGCGAATTACGCCAATGCAATTCACGCGCATCAGCCTTTGGCCCCGCCCTCACCGCCCGCCGAGACGCGACCTCAACAGCTCGGCGCGGACGATGTCGCGCTTGCGCGGCTCGATCGCCTTGCCTCCGCAGACGACCGTTTGCAGGTGGCCGGGCTGGCACAGCAGGAACAGCTCGTTCAGCGTCGCGATCGTCAGGTCGGGGATCAGCTCGCAGTGCACGCCGAGGCGGACGTGCGAGAGCTGTTCGAACGCCTCGGAGCTGCTCATCGTGCGCGCCGACCGCAGTGCGCCGAGCGCGCGCCAGACCTTGTCCTCGAGGCCGACGCGGTCGGCTTTCAAGACTTGGTTCCGGACCTCGCGCTCCCAGCGCAGGATGACCGGGATCACGCTGCGGACGTCGTTCAGCAACTCCTCGGGCGTCTTGCCGAGCGTCACCTGATTGCTGATTTGATACAGGTCCGACAGCGCCTTCGTCCCTTCACCGTAGAACCCGCGCACGGCGAGGTTCATGCGCGCGACGGCGTTGAAGACCTTGTCGATCTGCTTCGTGAACGCGAGCCCCGGCAGGTGCATCATCACCGACAGGCGCATGCCGGTCCCGACGTTCGTCGGGCACGACGTCAGGTATCCATACCGCGAGTGGTACGCGAACTCGACGACACCTTGCAGGTCGTCCTCGATCGCGAACGCGCGGTCGAACACTTCCTCCGCGCACATTCCCGAGCCGAGGACCTGCAGACGCAGGTGGTCCTCTTCGTTCAGCATCAGCGCGATCGAGCCCTGGTCGTCGTGGATGACGCCGCGCTCGCTGTCCGCGTTCGCGTGGTCGAGGCTGATCAGATGGCGCTCGACGAGCAGCAGCCGTTCGACGTCGTCGAGGGGCTTCAGATCGACGAACTGCTGCTTCTCGGCCAGCTTCACCTTGCCGATGCGCTGCTTGAGATGTTGGACGAGCGCGACTTCTTCGTCGCCCGCGAGCTTCGCCTTCAGCGCGAAGCCCTCGACGTTGCGCGCCAGTCGCACGCGCGTCGAGATGACGATGTCCGCGTCCTGTCCCTCGCCGCGCAGCCAGGCGTCCTTGCCGATCGACTCAACCATCGGTCGCCTCGCCGATGCGCCGTTCGACTTCGGTGATGCGATCGCGCAGCCGCGCCGCGTCTTCGTAGTCCTCGGCCTTGACCGCGCGCGTCAGCTTGCGCCGCAGTTCGACGAGCTCTTTCTCGAACTCCGCGACGTTCGTCGTCTTGCGTCGATGCGTCGGCTTGCGCGGCGGATCCCCTTTGTGTTCGCGGGCGCCGTGGACCTTCTCGAGCAGCGGATCGACGAGTTCGGCGAACGTGTCGTAACACGCGGTGCAGCCGAACCGGCCCTTCACGCGGAACTCCTGGTACGTGAGCCCGCAGTGCTCGCACATGATCCGCTGCGCCGAGCGTGCCTTGCTCTCTTTCTCGGTCACCGACAGGATCGACGCCTTCAGCATGTCGGCCGCGGACGGGCTCAGCGCGGCCGCCATGCCGGTCTCGCGCGCGCAGTCCTCACAGAGGTGCAACTGCTGCGGCTTGTGGCTGGCCAGATCGATGTCCGTCACCAGGACGGTCGCTCGCGCTTTCTGGCATTTCTGGCACTTGTTCATGGATGCGCGGCAGGGTCCTGCGATGTCGTTCCGGGTGGGCTTCGCGTCGGCGTCTGCGGGAGTTTCGAGCTTCCCGTCCGAGCGACTTGAGGAGTGTAGCCACGCGGGGTGTGGACCGGCAGAGCGCCGATCACGCGACCTGCGGCTGCATCAGCCCGAACCCCTTGATCGCGAGGCCAGGGCTTTGAACCGCTCCCCGCGCTCTCGGAAGTTCGTGAATTGGTCGTACGACGGGAAGGCCGGCGACAGCAGGATCGCGTCGCCGTGCGTGGCGCACGTCCGTGCGTGTTCCATCGCACGGGCGAGGTCCGAGACTTCGACGACCGTCGCCCGTGGATCGGCGGCCCGAACGCTGCGGGCCAGCCGCGGCCCGGCTTCGCCGAACGTGATCAACGCCTTGACGCGTTTCGCGATCGAAGCGGCGAGTGGCGCGAGGTCGCGGGTCGCCTCCTTGCCGCCGGCGAGCAGCACGATGCCGCCGTCGATCGCATCCAGCGCGGCCATCGCGGCCTCGTTGGTCGTCGCGATCGAGTCGTTGTAGTACCGCACGCCGTCGAACTCGCCGACCAGCTCGAGCCGGTGCTCGACCCCCGGGAACGCCCGCGCGGCCGCCAACGCGACCGACGGCTCGATGCCGAGAGACGCCGCGGCCAGCGTCGCCGCCGAGACGTTCAGCAGATTGTGGCGACCCGGGAGGCGGAACTCGGATCGCGCGGCGACCGACGCCCCCTCCGCGTCCCGCAGCACGTCGCCGTCGAGCCAGAGCCCGTGCGGCGGCCGCTCGCCCTTCGCGAACCAACGCACCGTGCCACGAAAGCCGTCGGCGAACGCTCGGACCCGCGCGTCGTCGTGGCGCAGCACGGCGACCTTCGCGCCGTCGAGCACCGTCTTCTTCGCCGCCACGTACGCGTCGAGGGTGCCGTGTCGCTCGATGTGGACTTCGTAGAGGTTCGTCACGACCGCGACGTCGACGCTGCGTTCGAGTCCGCGCAATTGGTCGAGCTGGAACGACGAGATCTCGAAGGTCACGAGCTGCGATCGCGTGATCGCGTCGACGCGGTGCAGCAGCGGCTGACCGATGTTGCCGCCGAGGATCGCATCGATGCCCGCCGCGCGCGCCATCGCGTGCAGCAACGAGGTCGTCGTCGACTTGCCCTTCGAGCCGGTCACGAACGCGAGACGCGCGCGACAGCGGGACATGAACAGACCGATCTCGGACAGCAGCGGCACGCGCGCGTCGATCGCCGCGCGGACGAACGGCGAGTCCTCGGACACGGCGGGATTCACGACGACGAAGTCGGTCGACGTGAAGTCGCTGCGTCGGTGTTCGCCGAACACGCGCGTGAACGCGACGCCGTCGAGTTCCGCGAGCGTCGGCGCCAGCGCGCGTTCGTCGCGCAGGTCGGTGACGACGATGTCGCAGCCGCGCGACGCGAGGAAGCGGACGACCGATGCGCCGCCGCCGAACAACCCCAGCCCCATGACGGTGACGCGCTTGCCGCGCAACTGCGCGTCGGTCGGGAACGTGTACGGGAACGACGCGGTCATCGCTCTGGCCGGCGCGTCACGAACGCTCGCGCAGTTCCTTCGCTTCGAGCATCTTCTGGCGGACGGCCTCTTCGCTGACGTCGGCTTCCGATTGCGGCGTCAGCACGTACGGGAACGTCCACGCGTCGACGTACAGGTTGCTGGTCAGCGTTTCGTAGTAGAGGTCCCACGGCGGCTGTTGGAAGTGCGGCGCCGTCATCGTCTCGAGGTGGCGTTCGACGCGGTAGCCGGGCTTGCGCACGACGATCTCGCGCGTGCCGTAGTACGAGAACGGCAGCGTCACCGGCGATTTGCCGGCGAACCGACCGTCGAGGTACACGTCGGCCGCGTCGGGCACGGTGACGATCGTCAGTGTGCGTTCGACGCAGGCCGGCAGCGCCAGCGTGGCCAGGATCAACGTCAGCAGTGCCGTCGTGCGCTTCATGCCGCGGGAGTATAGGCACGGCCCACGGCGTTGAAGCACGTCGCTCGCCGTCGAGTCAGCGTTGCGCGTCCTGCGCGAGCAGCGCCTCGGGCGTCGTCGCTTCGGCCTCCGCGTCGCGCGGGCGGCGCTCGGCGAGGCGCTTCAGATTGCCGATGCCGGCGCGGATCGCGGCCTCGCGGTCGCCATCGCCGTCGGGCACGTCGTCGAGGTCGAACCCGAACACGCGCACGAGCAGCCACGCGACCTGGCGACCTTCGCTGTCGTCGACCGGCAGGTAGACATCGGCTCCGGCCAGCCAATGGAAGTCCGCGCTCGTCGAGTACACGTCCGCGCGCAGCCGGCCCGCCGCGTCGACGCGATCCAGCACCGTGAGGTCGCAGAAGTACGTCGTGAACGGGAACGGCAGGTCCGCGCGGAACTCCATGTGGTGCAGCGTGAACGTGCCGACGTCGCGTGCGTCGCCGGTCCGCCACGAGTCCGGCTTCATCGCGATCGACTCGTAGGCCGCGCCGGCCCGCTCGCGATACGCCGCGTAGTCGCGCTCGACGGCTTTGATCGTCGCGAGGTCCGCGAACACCAGCGTCGATCCCTGCGTCAGCACGCGCGCGCCGTCGAGGCTCGACCACGGCGCGCCATCGGCTTCGGACAACGGAAGCCGCGCGCCGATCCGCATCCCGTCGTCGTCGCGCTCTTCGTCAGGATTCCAGTCCTCGCTCGCGAGGCCATCGGCGCGCAGCAGCGGTTCGATCCACCCTGCGAACGCCGACGCGAGTTCGGGCCGCTGTTGCTCGATCTCGAGCATCACGTCGTCGACGCTCGTGCCCCCGGCGATCGCGTCGCGGGCGATCCGGATGACGTCGCCGTATCGCTTCGCCGCGCCGAACCTCGCGTCGACGTCGAGCGCGTCGAACCGCTTCGCGAGCACGTCCGCGGCGAGCTTCAGCTCGCAGTCGTCGCGCGAGAGCACGGATTCGGGCAACAGCCACCGCGCGTCGACACCGACGTCCGCGATCGACGCCAGAGCGGGCTCGCTCGCCGCGTCCTCGCAGAGCGCCGCGCGCAGCACGCCGAGCATCGACACCGTCGACAACACCGCTGACCAGGAGGTCTTCACGCGGATCTTCTACGACAAGTCGGCGACCCGCGGATGCGCGTGGAATCGCGTGCGTCGGCCGGTCGAACGCGCGCCGCCGCTCGATCGTGTCGAGCGGCGGCGGGCCGAGCTTGGATTGGCGGAGAGGGGGGGATTTGAACCCCCGGAGCAGATGTAATCCGCTCAACGCCTTAGCAAGGCGTCGCATTCGACCGCTCTGCCACCTCTCCGGTTGGTCGCGGTTCGTCTCGGCGGACAGGTCCGCGGAGGGGCGACAGTTGACGGCTCGAACCGCGTTCTGTCAATCCGCGTGCCCGTCCCCACGCGAGTCATCGAGCGTGCCCCACAAAGGAAGTCCCCGACCCATTCGCCTCGCAGAGCCCTGCACAGCTAGCGGCCCCGAGCGCAAGGCGCATCTCGCGAAGACAGTGTCTGCAATGCGACACGGCGAGCGAGATGCAACGCGGCGATCGGGGCCGATAGCTGCGCTGGGCCCAGCTCAGCTAGCGGCCCCGAGCGCAAGGCGCATTCCGCGAAGACAGTGTCTGCAATGCGACACGGCGAGCGGAATGCAACGCGGCGATCGGGGCCGATAGCTGCGCTGGGCGTGGCGGAGGGAGAGGGATTTGAACCCCCGGTGGCTTGCGCCACGACGGTTTTCAAAACCGTTGCAATCGACCGCTCTGCCATCCCTCCGCGTCGGATCGTCCGCTGCGCGTCATTCCATCTTGGTCGCTTCGTCGATGACCGAGTCGTCGACGAAGATCGGTGCTTGCTCGGCCGCCGCCAACGCGATCGCGTCGCTCGGCCGGCAATCGACCATGACCGTCTCGGAACCGCGCTTCAGTTGGAGCTTCGCGAAGAACGTCGCCTCGCGCAAGGCGTCGATCACGATGCGTTCGAGCCCAGCTCCGAGCGCTCGGATCGTGTTGCGCAGCAGGTCGTGCGTCATCGGCCGCGGCATCGCTTCGCCGGTGATCTTGCGGTTGATCTCGAACGCCTCGTAGATGCCGATGAGGATCGGGAAGCCGCGCTGGCCCCCCTTTTCCTTGAGGTAGATGACCTGGCTCTCGCTGGTCTCGCTGATGAGGATGCGGGCCAGCTCCATCTCGACGAGCGCCACGGCCTCTCCTCTCCGGTCCGAGTCCTCACGATGCGGCCGGTATTCTAGCCAGCGCATGTCCCCCTCCG
>JAEUIB010000171.1 GCA_016795255.1 Planctomycetota bacterium | reverse complement strand
CGGCGCCGACGACCGCGATGTTCTTGCCGAGGAAGTCGATCTGCTCGAGGTACGTACCGGCGGCGACCTGGACGGTGTCGTTCGCCGCGGCGGCGACGATGCCTTCCTGGATCGTGTTGAACGGATTGGAGACCGATCCGGTCTCGACTCCGACGAAAGCGGCGTCGACGTGGATCGTCGCCGCGGACGACGGCGCTGCGAACCCGAGGACGAGCGGGCTGCAAAGCGCGATGGAGCGCAAAGGATTGAACACTGTGAGAGCCCCCTGGCTTCAAACGACAGTCGAGGTCGACGACCGGCGGGTGTGCGACGTCGTCCCGATCTGCTCGAACGCTTCCCGATCCCTTGGTGAGTTTCCTGCCGTCCCCGCGATCCGAACCGTTCGATGTCCCGAAACGGCGTCCCCCGAGAGTCGACCCTTCACTCCGCCCGCGACCCCTCTTCCAGAGGCCCCCAAGTCCCCGAGATCACTCGGAGGGTCGGAACCGTAGCGGAAGCGACGCGCGAGTCAATGAATTGGACGAGAAGGGACGTCAAGCGTTCGATGAACCGCGCGGCGTCGCGATCACGACGCGCGTCCCGTCGGTCGTCGCATCGCCGCGCGCGACGAGGGCGCGCAATCCGGCTTCCATGCGCGCCTTCACGGTGCTGCCGAGGCGCGCATAACCGAACGCGCGCGCGACTTCGCGATACAGATCGTCGACGTCGAGTCCGAGCTGCTGCGCGAGGACCCACGCCGCCGCGTTGGCGATCTCGATGTCGGGCAACTCTTCGGCGGATCGCGCACCGACGCCGTCTTCGCTCGGAACGCGGAACGCGCGCCAGCGCTCCGGCTCCTGCGCCGCGGTCCACAGCACGTCGTCGACCGCCTTCACCTGTTGCGTCGCCAGGACGGCGCGCGCGACCGGCTCGAGCTGATCGAGCACGCGCTGCGTGATGCGTCCGACCTGATACAGCCCGGCGAGTCGCTCGAGCGCGAGGTCGCGCAGCAGCGGCGCTTCCGCGAGCACGATCGCGCAGAACGCGTCGCGCGCGCGGATCGCCGGCGGCCGTCGGGAGATCGGTCGCCGTGCCGAGCGGTCGCTCGCGGCGATACGCCTCGTAGCGGTGCTTCGTGATCGAGCCCGCGACGCTCGGCGCGCTCGGCGCGGCCGGCGTGACCGGTGCAACCGGCGCAACTGGTGCAACGGGCTCGGTCGGCTCGGCCGGATCGCGCGGAGCGACGGGCGCCGTCGCGCCGTCGGACGTGGTGGGGCTCGCTTCGACGCTCGGTGACGAAGCGGTCGACGCAGCGGGACGTGCGGCCAGCGCCGCCGCGAGCGCGTGCTCGATCCGCGCGAGTTCCTTCGCCGGGTCCGCGTACCAGTCCGTCGACCACACGCGATGCAGCGTCCAGCCGAGGCGCCGCAGCACGTCGGCGCGCAACCGATCGCGATCACGTGCGGTCGCGGCCCGGTGATAGAACGCGCCGTCGCACTCGATGCCGAGCACGTACCGTCCCGGATGCGCCGGGTCCTTGATCGCGAGATCGATGCGGTACCCCGAGCATCCGACCTGCGCGTCGACCTCGTGCCCCTTCGCGACCAGCGCCGCCAGCACGTGGCGCTCGAACGGCGACTCGCACGCGTCCCCGCGCGGCAGCGTCGTCGCTTCCGCGATCGCGAGCGGTCCGCGTCGCGCGTAGTCGAGGAACGTCTTCAAGTGCTTGACGCCGACCGCTCGCGTCCGCGCCAAGTCGATCTGGTCGGGATGCAGGCACGTGAACACGACGACCTGGCGCCGCGCGCGCGTGATCGCGACGTTCAGGCGTCGCTCGCCGCCTTCGCGATTCAACGGTCCGAAGTTCATCGCGACCTTGCCGTGCTCGTCGGGTCCGTAGCAGACCGAGAACAGGATCACGTCGCGCTCGTCGCCCTGGACGTTCTCGAGGTTCTTGACGAACGTCGGCTCCGGCACCGCGTCGGTGAAGAAGCGCTCGAGGTTCGGCCGCGTGCGCAGCTCGCGATCGAGCAGGTCTTCGATCAGCGTCTGTTGCGCTTGGCTGAACGTCACGACGCCGACGCTCTCGTCGGGCCGCGCCTCGAGGCGGCGCAGGAGTTCCGCGACGACGGCCTCGGCTTCCTTGCGATTCGCGCGCGACTGCGCCCGGTCGTAGCGCGCGTCGTCGAGATGCACGAGACGCACGCCGAGCCCGTCGACGGACTGCGCCGGCCCGGGGAACGTCAGCAACGCGTTGCCGTAGTAGTGCGCGTTCGAGAACGCGATCAAACTCTCGTGTCGGCTGCGGTAGTGCCAGCGCAGGCTCATCTCGGACAGCCCCGACGCGACGCATTCGTCGAGGATGCTCTCGAGTTCCTCGACTTCGTCCTCGTCGGGCTCTTCGTCGTCGTCCTCGAGCTTCTGGAAGAAGTTCGTCGGCGGCAACTGCTTCGAGTCGCCGACGACGACCACGTGCGCGCCGCGTGCCATCGCACCGATCGCGTCCCATACGGGGATCTGCGACGCTTCGTCGAACACGACCAGATCGAACGGCGGGATCGCCGGATCGAGCATTTGCGCGACCGACAGCGGACTCATCAGGAAGCACGGCTTCAGTCGCGGCAGCAGCGTCGGCAGCTTCTCGATCAACCGGCGTACCGGCAGGCGCCGGCGCTTCTTCGCGATTTCGCGCAGCAGCAGTCCGACTTCCGACGAGTCGGCGACTTGACCCTGCATGCGCGGCACGCGCGACGCCAACAGCCCGCGCACCGCGCCGGCCGCTTCGGTGAGACTGCGCGTGTCGAGGTCGCGGAAGCGCGCGATCTTGCGCTCGTGCTCGCGCGCGATGAACGGCCGCAGCACGGGATCGGCGTCGATCGTCGCGTCGAGCCACGCGCGGAGCACGCCGCGTCGGTACGCGGGCTCGGCGTCCTCGGGGCGCAGCGTGCCGGCTTCGATCGCCGCGACGAGCTCGGGATGCGCGTCGGCCGCGACGCGATTCCGCACGGTCTGCCAATGGCACCATTCACGCAGGCCGCTCTTCGCCGATCTCCAGCGAGCCAGCTCGGCCGCGATCGCCGAGAGTGGAGCGTCCGCGCGCTCGATCTCCGCACCCGGGTCGACGTGGAACTCCGCGACGAACGCTGCGCGCGCCGTCTCGAGCTCGCGCAGCCGCGCTTCCATCGCGGTGATCGCCGTGCGCAGCGACGAGCCTTCGGCCAGCGCGTCACGTCCGGTCGACACCAGCGTCGCGATGCGGTCGCGCACGTCCGCGTCACGGACGACGTCGCCGGTCGCGACGCGCGCGAGCTTCGCGCGCAACGTCTCGACGTACGCGACGACGCCTTCGAGCGCGGCCCAATCGGCGCCGTCGACGACCCAGCGTGCTCCGAACCACCGAGCCGCAGGATCGGCGCGCAGCGCGTCGGTCGCTCGATGCAGCGAGTCGATCGCGTCGAAGTCCGCGAGCATCCGCTCGTCGTCCGGCTGCGCACTGGCGAAGAACGGCCGCAGTTCGGCGTGGACCGCGCGCAGCTTGAACCAACGGACGACCGGCAGTGCCGCGCGAGCGGCGACGAGCTTCGCGCGCCACGGCGCCGGATCCTGGCGCACGAACGCGTCGGTCCAGCGCGCCCGCAATGAACTCGCCAGCGCGTCGCGGTCGCGGCCGCGTGCGATCGCGGCGAGCAAGCGCGCCTTCAATTCGGCGAACCCGGGCTCGGTGACGATCTCCTTCGTCGGACCACACGACGCGGTGACCGTGGTCGCGAGCTCGACCAGCGCGCGGAGTCGGCTGCGCGTCGTCGTGAGCGGGTCGTCGGTGGCGCCGTCGCCGATCGCGGTGCGCCACGGTGCGAGCGCCTGTGCGGCGGCGCGCAGATGACCGTCCAGCGCCTGCGCGGCGGCATCGAGTCGTTGCGGCAGCGTCGAGCTCCACTCGGTGCACCGCAGACCCGACAGCGCGTGCTGGTGCGGTGAACCCGCGGCCTCGATCGCGGCGGGCAGCGGCTCCAGTGCCGCGATCGCTCGCTCGAACG
>JAEUIB010000129.1 GCA_016795255.1 Planctomycetota bacterium | reverse complement strand
CGGTCTCGGTCCTGCCGTAGCCGCTCGCGCGACAGTGGAGGTCGTATACGCCCCATTCGCCGTAGCCGCGGTACTCGTAGCGCCCGTCGGCGTCGGTACGGACCGTCGACCGGAACGTCCATCCCGCGCTGATCTCCGCGTCGGCGATCGGCGCCTTCGTCACCGCATCCGTCACGCGACCGCGCACGACCACACCGTCGTCGAGCGCGACGTCGCGGCGGACGGCTTCGCCGGGCTTCAAGTCCAAGCGCTCCCACGGCGGATCCGCGAGGTCGGCCGCGGCGACCGCGAGCGTGACACGACCCGGCACCACGGCGCGGAAAGAGAACAACCCGTCCGCGTCGGGTGTCGTGGACACGTCGCCCCATGGCTCCGCGGCGTTGAACAGACGTACGGTCGCGCGGACCACGGCCTGGCCATCGGCCTTGCGCGTGATGCGGCCGAACACGCTCGCGTGTTCCCGCAGCACCAGTTCGACTTCGTCGCCGACCGTCACGCCGACGGCGCCCGCGACCGCGTACTCGCGGTGCGATGCGAAGACGTCGACGAGACGACCACTGCGGACCTCGATCGAGAACCGACCGTCCGATCCGGTCACCGAATCGGCGAACACCGGCGGAGCGGGTCGAGTCTCGAACAGGCTCGTACCGAGTTTGTCGACATTGCGTCGGAGTTCGACGCGGGCTCCGGCGACGGGCCTGCCGTTCGAATCGCGCACGATCCCGAACACGGCATCGCGCGTTCGAGAACCGTCGAGGCTCGTGCGCTGCGCGGACTCCGCGTCGGGATCGTCCGTTGGCGCCGCGACCGCGTCGGCCTCGCGTTCGTCCGACGCACCGCCAGCGGCTGCGTCGGAGGTCGCTGCGACGGCGCTCGCGTCCCGCTTCGCGTCGGTCGCGTCGTCGTTCCACGTCCACAGCATGCCGACGACCGCGAGCGCCGTGACCGCCGCCGCGCTCCACGCCAACACCTTCATGATCAGCGCTCCCGTGATCCACGTCGCACCGACGACGACTCCGGCCGCCGCCGCGTTCGCGGGGGCCGTCAGTCCCGCGAGCGGCGCGAACGTCGCGCACCACGCGGCGCGGTCACCCGCGTGTTCGGCGTCGAAGCGCGCACGCAGCATCGCCAGCGCGCGCTTCAGCCGCGTCTTCACCGTCTCGAGCGGCACGCCGAGTCGCGCCGCGATCTCGGCCGGAGTCAGGTCGGACACGTACCGCATCAGCACGACCGAGCGATATGGCGGCTCGAGCTTCAGCACCGCGTCGATGACTCGTTTGCGTCGAGCTTCGAGTTCGAGGATCTCGTCCGGCGACGGCACGACACCTGCGTCCTCCGCGAGTTCGCGCGCGCGCTCGTCGCGGCGTCGATCGTCGCGGTGAGCTCGCCGCGCGAAGTTCTTCGCGACGATCGCGAGGAATGCGCGCGCGCGATCGATGCGTCGCGGCGGTCGGCGCAGCGCGGCGAGCCACGTCTGCTGCTCGACGTCGGCGGCGCGATGTTCGTCGGCGACGAGGCTGCGCACCAAGGCGCGGACGAACGCGCCGTGCTCGAGCAACGCCTGCGGATCGATGGGCGACGAACTCATGGCGTCCTCGAAGATCCCCGAACGCACCGACCGGGTTCAAGTTCTCCGCGATTCTCTCGTCGCAGCGGCCCGGCGCGAGGTCGACGGCGCGGGTCAGCGGGCGTCAGCGCGCGTCCGGGTCGCCCGAGAGCACGAACCCGGCCCAATGCGCGGTCGGGGCCCCGCGTTCGCGCAGTTCCTTCTTCGCACGCCAAAGCGCCTCGGAGGCCGAGGATCCGTTCGTCCACAGCTCTTCGTAGAAGCGCTCCATCAAGGTGCGCGTCGCTGCGTCGTCGACCGCCCACAGCGTCGTGATCGCGCAGCGCGCACCGGCCGCATGCACCGCCGCTTGCAGCGAGCGCATGCCGAGACCCATGCGACGGATGCCGACGTTCGACTCGCACGCCGACAACACGCACAGCGAGCATTGCGACAGATCGAGTCCCGCCAGTTCCTCGGCGGTCAGCAGGCCGAGGTTGCGGCCGATCGCATCGGGCGGGCGATTGGCGCCGGCGAACGCGAGGCCACACGCGACGCCCGGTGCGAGCCCGTGCGCGCGGCGTCGATCGGTCTCGATGCGCGCGACCGTCTCGTTGGCGCTGCCGGCC
>JAEUIB010000125.1 GCA_016795255.1 Planctomycetota bacterium | reverse complement strand
TGGCGCCGAGCAGCGGATCGATCGCGGTCACGATCCGATCGCGCGACAGCACGAGCAGATCGTCCGCGTCGCGCTGCACCGACTTGATCCCGGCGCGGAACGGCCGATGCCAGACGATGCTGCCGCTCGCGAGTTCCATCGCCTCGACGTGCGCGCCGGTCTCGACGTCCGCCGACACGATCAGCAACAAGCCGCCGCACGGTCCGACGTCGATCGGCGGCGTCCGGTCGAGTTCGCGCCGGAACGCGACCGCGCCGGTGGCGGGATCGATCGCGTAGATCGTCGCCCGCTGTTGGAACACGATGCGGCCGCCGACGCACCACGCCTTCACCGTCGGGAACTGCGCGTCGTACGTGTCGACGCGGATGCGCCATTTCTCGGCCGGCGCGGCGCCGACGTCGATCGCGCGCAGCAAGCCGGGCTCGTAGACGAGCACCAACGACGCGTCCTGCGGCAGCGGCTCGCCTTCGATCGGGACGAGTTGCGTCCGCAGGTCGGACTCGACGTCGAGCTGCTTCGCGTCGAGCGCCGGACGTGCTTTGAGTCGCGTCGTCGACGGCGCGAACTCGGTCGCGTCGCCCAGTCGCTCGAGTTCCGCGCGCGCGATGCCGGCGAACGATTCGCCTTCGCCGGCCGCCGTCGGCACACCTTCGCCGAGCGTCACGACGCGCTTCCAGTACTGCCGCGCGAGCTTCGCATCGCCCGCGGCCGCGGCGGCTCGCGCGAGCAACGCCAGCGCGTCGCAGTGCGCCGGCGTCGCGGCGACTTCTTGCACCAGCGGGAACACCGTCTTGAACACGCCGGCCGGGTTGTTCCGATCCAACTCCGCGCGCGCCAGATCGAGTCGGTGCGCGACGCGATCGGCCGAGTTCGGATAGCGGTCGACGAGCATCTGCAGCGCGGCCACGTCGCGATCTCGGCGCGCGGCTTCATGCAGCGCGCGCGCCTCGGCCTCGAAGCGCTCGTAGACCGTCGCGCCGTGCGCGGTGATCGCGTCGGCGATGCGCTGCGTCGCGACCGTCCGCACCGCGTCGCCGTCCAGCGACTCGTCGCTGTAGCGCTCGATCATCCGCTGCCACGCCGCGACCGCATCGGCCGGCCGCGCGCGTTCCTGCGCGAGCCGCGCCCGGAGATCGAGCGTGTAGAGGCCGGCCTTCAGCGGCGCGGTCCGGCTCTTGAACGGGAACACCGTGTCCGGGCACACCGCGTCGATCCAGTCGAGGGTCGCGAGCAGGTTCGCATCGTCGCCGGCGGTCTGCTGCCGCGTCAGCAGCCCCTCCACCATCGACAGGAAGTCGAACGGCTTGCGCGCGTGGCGCGCGGCGGCGGTCGCGTAGCGCACGTACGCGGCGCCGTCGCGCGTGTCGTCGGCATACGCGGCGAGTTCGCGATAGACGTGGAACAAGCCGTCGTCGGCTTTCGCCGCCAACGATTCGTCGCCGTTCGCGCGGCGACGCGCCTCGGTCAGCGCCTCGACCGCGACGTCGAGTCGTCCGCGCAGGCGCTCGAGGTTGCCGAGCGTCAGGAAGTCCGCGGCGGTCGCGTCGGTCGACTGCGTCCGCGCCGCTGCGCGCGCGGCCAGCGCCGCGACGTCGAAGTAGACGGTCGTCGCTTCGCGGCCCTGCGTGATCGTGAAATCGCCGTGCACCAGCACGTTGCCGGTCTGCGACGCGTCCCACGGCACGAAGCGCGAACCGTCCGCGTTCTCGATCCCGTAGCGGCCCTTCTGCCACCGCATCACGGCGAGCCCGTCCTGGAACGGCACGTAGACGACGCGCTCGCCGAGACACGGCCGACCGGTCGGCGTCCCGCGCTCCTGGACCTGGAACTCGAGCGTCTTCAGTTTCTGGCCGCTGCGCACGTCGTAGAAGCCGAGCGCATACTGACCCGCCAGCACGAGCACGCCGTCGTCGACGCCGAGCAGATGTTCGAACCCGTGCTGCGTCTCGTTCCAATTCTTCAGCCACAGCCGCTTGCCGGTCGAGACGTCGAAGCCGATGAAGTCGTGCGAGTCGAGCGGCGCGACGATGCAGACGCCGTTCGACACGATCGGCGGGTCGTTCTCCCAGTTCGTGTTGCGCTCGCTGATGCGCATGTAGTTCTGCGAGCTGATGATCGGGATCGAGTCGTACTGCGAGATCCAGCGGAGCTGGCCGGACAACGTGTCGAGCGCCGCGACCAAGCCGAGGTTCGTGCACAGGAACAGCGTGCCGTCCCGCTCCGTCGGCGGCTGGATCGAGAACTCCTTGAACGGCTTGTTGAACATCGTCAGCTCTTGCTGCCCCACCGCGATCGGCGTGCGCCACAGGAGCCGTCCGTCGTCGAGCGCGAAGCACAACGCGAAGCAGTTGATCGCGCCCTCGAGCACCGTGCCGACCGCGTAGACGCGATCCGACACGACGATCGGCGGACTGACGATCGACACGCGGTTCTCGAACGCGTCGCGGCCGAGCTCGGGCCGGCGCTGCGTCCACACGCGCTCGCCGGTCTCGAAGTCGACGCAGTGCAGGCTGCGCGTCGGAATGGCCGGGTTGATCTTGATGCCGTCGAAGCGGTTGTCGCTGGTGCGTCGATTCGCGTCCAGCAACGCGACCAGCACGCGCCCGGAACCGATCGTCGCCGCGTGCTGCAGCGAGCGCGCCAACGTCCCGCCGCTGTTGTTCATGAACGACGTCTCGACGTACTCCTCGAACGCGATCGTCCGCGAGTCGCGGCGTCCGGACGCCAACGGTCCGCCGTACGTCCACAACGGCTGTTCGGAGAACAAAGCGTGCGCGCGGACCTCGAGTCCATCGGTCGTCACCAGCACGCCGTCGGAGACGACCGGATGGAACGGGAACTCGGCGCCGAGGCTCCACGGCACCGCACCGCCGAAGAACGCGGGCGCCTGCCAGTACGTCGTGAACGCGGCCGGGACGTCGCCGCGCACGAGTCCGTCCCGAGCGTTCGTCCCCCCGAGTTGACTCCACTCGTGCTTCGCCACCGGAACCGGGATCGGCTCGAGTGCGCTCGCCAAGGGCACCGGCGAGCCGCCGACGAGGATCTTGCTGTCCTCGAGGCCCTTCGCCCGTTCCCGCGCGAGCTCGGCGGCGCCGGCGAGTCTCAGCGCCGCCGCGGTGCGCGCGGCCAGCGCCGCATCGTCGCCGCGCCCCGCCGCCCGATCGAACGCCAAGCGGCGCAGGTAGCAGCGCGCCGCGAGGTCGTGCGCTCCGCGCTCGAGGTAGAGGTCGCCGAGCACGAGCAACGCCCGCATGCCCTGCGGGGACGGCGCCCAGCGCGCCGCGAGCGTCGCCAATTCGGTCTCGTCGCGTTGTTCGATCGCGCGTTCGAGTCGCCGGCCGATCCGCAACTCCGCGTAGTCCGCGAGCGCGCGCGCGCCGTCGTCCGGCAGCGTCGCCAGCAGGTATTGGGCGTACTCCGCCGCGCCGACCCAGCGCATCGCCGCGCTCTTGGTCCGGTTCGCGACCTGCGCCATGTGGTCCGGGAAGAGCTGGACCACTTCGACCAGCGGCTCGACCGCCCCCGCCGCATCGCCGTCGCGCAGCCGGGCCGTCGCGGTCTCGATGCGGAACCGCGACTCGCCCGAGGCCTTGACGTAGTACGTGGCCACGTCGGTCCGATCCGGATCGAACCGGAACTCGACGCCGGTGTCGCCGATGCGCTGGAACCCGGCGAACGGGTCGATCTGCGCCCGGGCGGACGCCACGAGGAGGCAGGCCGCCGCTGCAACACGGACCCCCAAGTTCGGACGGCGGGCGTCGGGACCGGCCAAGCTGCTCCTCCGGGTGAAGGTGGGGAGACGGTGCGAACGAACGGCGCGAGGGCTCGAACGAGACAGGGTCAGGACAGGGTCGTGGGACTCTCCATATCGGATCGACGAGGGCCGGAAACCGAGGCCCTCGCGGCCGAGCTCCGGAGCAGGTCAGGGGTGCCCGCAGGCGAATCGTAGCCCCGGATCTCCGTCACCACCAACGCAGGATCCGCGCGAGAGTTGGGACGAGTTCGACGAGACCGAGCGGGATCCGGGGAAAGCCGCCCGCGCCGGAGTCCGATCGGGGCGGATCGAGGGTCGACCCGTCGAGCCGGACCGGGCCCTCACGGCCCGAGGACGCTGCCCTCGGTCTGCTCGCGGTAGAGCCCGAGGATCTGATCGCGGGACAGCAACCCGAGCAACGGCGGCGGAGCGCCCGCGGCCGCCGGCGGCCCCACGACCGGGATCTCCTCGACCTTCTCCTCGGTCAGCTTGCGCAGCGCCTCGAGCAGCGGAGCTTCGACGGTGACCGTCGGGAACGGACGCGCGACCTCCTGGACCAGCACCAGGCGATGGATCTCCGTGTCGAACAGGATCTCGCGGATGTCCTCGACCGTCACGGCGCCGAGCAGGCGCTGATCGCCGTCGACGACCGGGAACGTCGTCTGGCTGGTCCGCGCGACGAGCCGCACGACGTCGCCGATCGGGCTGTCGCCGCGGACGGTCGTGACCTCCGACGGCTTGAACGCGTCGGACACGTGCAGACGGCTGAGCACGTCGGTCGAGTACTCGCCGAGGTTCGCCGGCGAGTCGTACCGCGAGCCGACCTGGCTGCGGTACAGCGACACGCTGCCGGTGAACACGTACGCGAGCGAACAGACGAGCACGAGCGGCAACAGCAGCGCGTACGAGTCGGTGATCTCGCACACCATCACGAGCCCGGCGATCGGCACCTTGGTGATGCCCGCGAACACGCCGCTCATGCCGACGAGCACGTACGCGCCGGGCTGCGTCACCAGATCGGGGAACAGCCGGACCGCCAACTGGCCGTAGCCGGCGCCGACCATCGCACCGACGAAGAACGCGGGGCCGAACACGCCTTCGCCGCCGCGCGAGCCGTACGTGATCGACGTCGCGACGACCTTCGCCAGCGCGAGCGCGAACAGCAGGAACACGCCGTACCAGCCGGGGCCGCCGAGCGTGCCGTCGATCGCTTCCTGGACCCAGCCGTAGCCGGTGCCCCACACCCACGGAACGCCGATCGCGAGGCCGCCGAGCACGAGGCCGCCGATCGCCGGTTGCAGATAGACGGGGACGTGGACGCGCCGGAAGAACGGTTCGAACACTCGCTCGCGAGCCGCGTGCAGGATCGTCACGTACAGCACGCCGGTGCCCGCGCAGACCAGTCCGAACACCGCGTACAGCGCGAGTTCGAGCGGGTGCGAGAGCTGCAGCTTCACGGACTCGAAGACCGGATGGAACTCGTAGAACACGCCGAACGTGACGTACGCGGCGACCGCGCCGATGATCGCCGGCACGAACGCGCGGTACTCGAACTCGGGGTTCCGGTACGGCGATTCGACGGCGAAGATCGCGCCGGACAGCGGCGCGCGGAAGATCGACGCGAAGCCCGCGGCCGCGCCGGTCAGCAGCGCGATGCGACGTTCGCGCGGCGGCATCTTGAACAGCCTGCCGATCGCCGAGCCGATCGCCGCGCCGAGGCTGACCATCGGACCTTCGCGGCCGACCGAGCCGCCCGACCCGATCATCACGACGGACGCCAGCGCCTTCCACAGCGGCGAGCGCACGTTCAACCGGCCGCGTTGACGGTGGAACGCGTCGAGCACCGCGTCGGTGCCGCCCTTCTCCGCGTCGGGATTGAAGAAGTGCGTGACGACGCCGGCGATCAAGCCGCCGAGCGCGGGCACGAGCAGGAGGCCGTACCAGACCGGCATCGACGTCGGCGCGGGCTCGTCCGCGCCGGGATCGCCGCGCGGCACGGGTGGCACGATGCCGGCGAGTTGGTGCGAGAACCAGTCGACCGACCACTCGAGAGCTTTGAAGAACACGACCGCGGCGAGGCCCGACGCCGTGCCGATCAACAGCGCGACGAAGAACCACTGACCCGCGTAGGCGATGTCGGGGCGGCTCTTCAGAGCGGCGCGCAAGGTACTGATCGACGACTCGCGCCCGGCGCCCGGATTCAAGACCGCTCCCGCGCTGCGTCCCTCGACTCCAACCGCGAAGTCGAACGGCGCAGAGCCTACGCAGCGTCCCATGCGTTCGGAAGCGCGCGTCGGCGCGCGGTCACGCCGTCGCGACGGCTCCGCGGGCGCGGGCCGCCCGCACCAACGCGTCGATGTTCGCGTCGGAGACGTGCCACGGCAGCTCCGGCCCTTGGTTGCCGAGCACGAAACCCGGACCCGCCGCGCGCACGATGCGGCGCGCCTCGAACTCGACGCGTTCGGGGTCGTAGCGCAGCAGCTTCAAATTGTTGAGGTTGCCGATCAGCGCCTTGCTCGGCCCGAGCGCCTTGCGCATCCGCGCCGGGTCGTCGTTGCCGCCGATCAGCACCGCGGCGACGTCGAGCTGCGCGAGGTGCGCGGCGAACGGCTCCGAGTCGCCGACGAGTTCGAGCGCCTTCAGGCCGCGCACCTGCGACAGGAAACGACGGATCAGCGGCAGCGCTTCGGCGACGAACGTCTTCTCGGTCAGCAGGCTCGCCGACGAGACGCCTTCGGCGACGACGACGAGATCGCAACCCGCGTCGAGTTGCGCCTGCGCCCAGCGCGACGTGTACGCGACCATCACTTCGACGAGCTTCGGATACCAACGCTTGCGCAGGTCGGGCCAGCGCAGCAGCAGATCGAGGAACTTGCCGGTCCCCATCAGCAGCGTCGGCAGCGAGAACGGTCCGATCACGGCGCCGACGATCGGCACCTTGCCCTTGAACTTGCGCGCCAGCGCCGTGGCCGCCGCGAGCGTGCGCTGCAGGTACGGATGGCGCGTCGGGTCGGGGACCGTCCAGTGCTCGAGTTCCTCGTAGCGCTGCAGCGCCATCTTGCGCACCGACGGCGGCCCCTCGTCGTGGAACGTCAGCTCGACCTGGAATGGCAGCGTGTCCTGGACCACGTGCGGGAACGCGAACACGGCGTCGTGCTGGAAGCGTTCGATCAGCCGTTCCTGGCCCTCCGCCAAGCGGCGTGGATCGCCGAAGTACTCGCGCAGCGGGATGCCGAGCATCCGCGCCCCCTGCTGCAGCAGCACCGGGACGACCGGCGTCCGGTCGACGGGCTGACCACCGATCGCGGCGACCACGCGTTCGAGCGAGTTCATCGACGCACCTCGCGGGACGGCGCCGCGACGCGACGCGCGGCGACGATGCCGCGCACCAGCCGGACGGCGTCGTCCGGCGTTCGGCCGACG
>JAEUIB010000009.1 GCA_016795255.1 Planctomycetota bacterium | reverse complement strand
AGTGACGAACCGCCTGCAAGTCCTCGAGGACGTCGGCGTCGGCTACCTGACGATGGACCGTACGTCGGCGACGCTGTCGGGCGGCGAAGCGCAGCGCATCCGGCTGGCGACGCAGCTCGGCAATCGACTGGTCGGCGTGCTCTACGTGCTCGACGAGCCGACGATCGGCCTGCATCCGCGCGACACGCGCCGGTTGCTGGCGACGCTCGCGGGGTTGCGCGATCTCGGCAACACGATCGTCGTCGTCGAACACGACCTCGACGTCATCCGCGCGGCCGATCACGTGATCGACGTCGGCCCCGGCGCCGGCGTCCGCGGCGGCACGATCGTCGCGGCCGGCGACGTCGCGGCGATCGAGCGGCACCCGGATTCGATCACCGGCCTCTATCTGCGCGGCGAGCGCCGCATCGCATTACCGCAACGACGGCGCGCGAACGATCGCGGTGCGATCGAAGTCGTCGGCGCGCGCCTGCACAACTTGAAAGGCGTCGACGTCAGCTTGCCGATCGGCGGCCTGACGGTGGTCACCGGCGTGTCCGGCTCCGGCAAGTCGACGCTGGTCATGGACGTGCTCGAGCCGGCGCTGCGCTCGCGACTGGCCGGCGAGGTCCGCGGCGGCGAGCCGTTCACGCGCCTGACGCTGCCGAAGTCGATCCACGAGATGATCGTCGTCGACCAGAGTCCGCTCGGTCCGACGCCGGCGTCGAACCCGGCGACGTACACCGGCGTGTTCGACCGCATCCGCGCGATCTTCGCGTCGACGCCCGAAGCGCGGATGAAGGGCTTCACCGCGAAGCGGTTCTCGTTCAACCAGGCCGGCGGTCGCTGCGCGGCGTGCGAGGGCAAGGGCTTCGTCCAGATCGAGATGCACTTCCTGTCGGACGTCTACGTGCCGTGCGAAGTCTGCGACGGCAAGCGCTTCGACCGCGAGACGCTGGCCGTGACCTACGGCGGCAAGTCGATCGCCGAGGTGCTCGACCTCGAGGTCGACGCCGCGCTCGACTTCTTCCAGAACCACCGCGCGATCCAGCGCACGATGCAATTGCTGCACGACGTCGGGCTCGGCTACCTCCGGCTCGGTCAGCCGGCGACGCAGTTGTCCGGCGGCGAAGCGCAGCGCGTGAAGCTCGCCGCCGAACTCGGCAAGGCCGAACAGGGCTCGACGCTGTACCTGCTCGACGAACCGACGACCGGCCTGCACGTCGACGACACCGCGCGCTTGCTCGAAGTGCTCGACCGCCTGGTCGACGCCGGCAACACCGTCGTCGTCATCGAGCACAACCCGGAGATGATCCGGTGCGCCGACTGGATCGTCGACCTCGGCCCGGGCGGCGGCGAAGAAGGAGGACGCGTGTTGGTGCAAGGCTCGCCCGAGGTCGTCGCGGGCTGCGCGACGTCCGAAACCGGCCGCTTCCTCAAGCGGGACCTGAAGCGCGCTCGCAAGGCCGGGGAGTCGATCGCATGAACGCCCAGAGTCCGGACGTCCGATCGCTGACGGTCCAGGGGGATCGCACGGTGCTGCTCGAGGTCGCGTCGCCCGGGTTCACCGAGTGCCGGGACTTCCTGTCGCTGTTCGCGGAGCTCGAGAAGTCCCCCGAGTTCTTCCACACCTACCGGATCACGCCGCTGTCGATCTGGAACGCCGCGGCGGCCGGACTGACGGCCGATGCGATCCTCGAGTTCCTGCGCGCGCACGCGCGCTATCCGGTGCCGCCGAACGTCGAGCGCGACGTCCGCGAGAACATCCGCAAGTTCGGCATGCTGCGCCTCGAGCGCCGCGCCGACGGCATCGTGTTGACGTCGACCGAGAAGGGCTTGCTGCCAGATCTCGTGAAGAACCCGTCGGTGAAGAAGCTGATCGTCAAGACCGCCGACGACTCGGTCGTCGTCGTGCCGCCGGAGTTCCGCGGCGAGGTCAAGCAGGCGCTGATCCGCATCGGGTACCCGGT
>JAEUIB010000787.1 GCA_016795255.1 Planctomycetota bacterium | reverse complement strand
TGGGGAAGGGGCAGATCCGAGCGCTCGGCCTCTACAACGCCGCGTGCGTCCATGCATTGAAGGGGGATCGCGAGAAGGCCTTCACCTGTCTCGGTGAAGCGATCGAGACCGCGCCGCTGCCCGACGGTCAGCTCGAGGGCGACGCGGACTTGAACACGCTGCACGACGACCCGAGGTGGAAGGACCTGGTCGCGCGTGCGGCGGAACGCGCGACCGAGATCGAGCTCGGCACGTACTCGACGCAACGCATGGGATCGCGGATCCTCGCGTTCGGCGCGCGGTCGATCGAAGTCCACCTCGAGTGGGGACCGGTCGAATGGAAGGACGAGTACGCGGCGGCGATCGACTCCGGCAAGCTCGACGGTCGGCGTTGGCGCATGGGCGCGGACTTCTGGACGACGCTCGACACCAACGTGCCGCTGACGTTCGGCGACAAGACGCTCGCGCCGGGCATGTACTACCTCTCGATGGAGCGGCGCGACGGCAAGACGCTGCTGCAGTTCCACGACCCGGTGAAGGCGCGCACGCAGAAGATCGATCCCTTCATGGTGCAGGACTTCCTCTCGCAGCCGGTCGAAGTCGAGATGAAGGTGTCGAAGAGCGATGCGGCGACGAAGCAGCTCACGCTCGCGCTGACGTCGACGCCGGCGAAGGGTGAGGCGCCGAACGCGGCGATCACGGTCGACTTCGGCCCGTACCACGGCGAAGTCGCGATGCGCGTCGCGACGAAGTGAGCGTTCGCGCGCGAGCGACTCCGTCCCGAACGTTCCTCCGTCGCCGTTTGGAGAACACGATGTCGTCACGGATCGTGGCGTCCGTCCTCGTCGCCGTCTTGACCGTCGGTGGAGCGTTCACCGCGCGCGAAGCAGTCGCGCAGGACAAGGCTCCGATGGACACGGCCTTCGCGAATCGAGAGTGGAAGCGCGCGGCCGAACTCGCGCGGGCGCGCACGCAGGAGGAGCCGAACGACGCGGACGCGTGGTTCATCCTCGGCAGGTCGCTCACGCAATTGAGCGAGTACGACCGCGCGCTGGAGGCTTACGGCGAGTTCACGAAGGTGCCGGGGTACGCCGGGTACGGTCGATATGCGGCGGCGAGCGTGTACGTGAAGAAGGGTGATGTCGAATCGGCGTTGCGATTGCTCGACGAAGCGGCGGCAGCCGGCTTCTCGTCGGCGGGCGAGCTCAGCATCGATCGCAACTTCGACGCGATCCGCGCGGACGCTCGATTCCACGCCATCTTCGAGAAGATCCGGGAGAACGCGCGCGCCGCGCAGTCGCGCGGCGAACGCCTGACGTTCTCGACCGAGACCGATCGCAAGAGCGCACGTCTGATCCTGTACGGCGGTCTCGACGCGCTGCGCGTCGTCATCGATCACGGCATGGTGCCGTGGCGCGACGGCTACGCGAAGGCGCTCGAGGATCCCGAGCTCGACGGCCGCCGCTGGCGCCTCGGTGCGAACGACTGGACGACGCTCGACACGAACGTCGGTCTGTCGCTCGGCGACCTCGACGTGCCGGCGGGGGAGTACGGCATGACGATCCGTCGCGACGGCAAGCGCATCCTGCTCGAGCTGCACGACATGAAGGACATGCGCGCGCGCCGCGTCGACCCGTACTACTGCCAGGCGCTCGAAGTGCCGGCACTGGTGACGGAACTCGACCTCGAGGATCTGGAAGAACCGGCGAAGGACCTCGCGATCTCGATCGCGCCGATCAAGCCGAACGATGGCCACGCCTGCGAACTGCGCATCGACTTCGGCCCGCACCGGCTGACGACGCCGCTCGTGCTCCAGGAGAAGTGAGCGCGAGCGCCGAGGTCGCAGCGGGCACACCGCAAGAGCGACCGCAAAAGGGGACAGACCCCATTCGCCCACCGGGCGAATGGGGTCTGTCCCCTTTTGCGATGCCGGGTGGGTCAGCTCAGCGCAGCTCTTCCATCACCTGGTCGAGGCACGACTTCGCGGGGCGCAGGTCCTTCTCGGACAAGTGCGCGAGCGGCTCGTCGACCATCTTCAGCGAGTCGGCGAACGACTCGCTGTTCGGATTCACGTACAGCACGCCGGTGACGACCTTGCCGTCGGCCTTGCCCTGCTGCAGCATCGACAGCGCGTTCAGGCGCACGCTCGGGTCGTAGTCCGTCGCGAGCTTCTTCAGCGTCAGGTGCGAGCCGTCGTGCATCTTCACGTCGCGCGTCGTGCCCGGATCGAACTCGACCTCGATGTTGTCGGCGCCGGGCACGAAGCCGATCTCGTGCAGGATCCAGTCGTGCGACTTCGTGTAGTCGTAGCTCTTCGTCGAGCCTTCGTGGTCGTTGAACGTCACGCACGGCGAGATCACGTCGATGACCGCGGTGCCGCTGTGCATGATCGCGGCCTGCAGCATCGGGATCAGTTGCTTGCGATCGCCCGAGAACGAGCGCGCGACGAAGTCGCAGCCGAGCTCGATCGCGAGTGCGCAGACGTCGATGGCTTCGTACGTGTTGCGCTCGCCCTTCTTCTGCACCGAGCCGCGGTCGGCCGTCGCCGAGAACTGGCCCTTCGTCAGGCCGTACACGCCGTTGTTCTCGACGATGTAGACCATGCGCGCGTTGCGCCGCACGAGGTGGCAGAACTGGCCGAGTCCGATCGACGCGGTGTCGCCGTCGCCGGACACGCCGATCAAGTTCAGCGAGCGGTTCGCGAGGTTCGCGCCGGTCGCGACCGACGGCATGCGTCCGTGCACCGAGTTGAAGCCGAACGCCTCGCCGAGGAAGTAGGCCGGAGTCTTCGACGAGCAGCCGATGCCCGACAGCTTCGCGACCTGCCGCGGATTCATGCCGAGTTCGAAATACGCCTGCGTGATCGCGGCCGAGATCGCGTCGTGTCCGCAACCGGCGCACAGCGTCGACTTGCCGCCGCGGTAGTTCTGCAGCGTCAGCCCGAGCTTGTTCGCCTTCTGGGCCGGAGCGGCCGCTTGGGTCTCGTTGTCCTGGTCGGCCATGTCAGTTCACCTCGACCTTTTCGCCCGCGAGGATGCCGTCCACGCACGACTTCGCGTCGATCGGCGTGCCGTCGTAGTGGCGCACCGAGCGCAGCTTGTCGTCCGCGAGGCCGCGGCCGTACGAGCGGATCAGTTCATGCATCTGGCCGTCGCGGTTCTGCTCGACGACGTAGACGCGTTCGTGGTTCTCGATGAAGCGCAGCACGTCCTCGCACAAGGGCAGCGCGCGGATCTGCATGTAGTCGGTCTTCATGCCGGACTTCTTCAGCAGGTCGCGCGCCTCGACGATCGCGTGGTGCGTCGTGCCGTACGCGATGATGCCGATCGACGCGCCGGGCTCGGTCACGACCACCGGCTGCGGCACGCGCGAGCGCGCCGTCTCGTGCTTCTTCTTCAAGCGATCGACGATCGCCTTGTAGTCGTGCGGCTTCTCGGAGTACTCGGCCTTGTCGTTGTGGCCCGAGCCGCGCGTGAAGTACGCGGCCTTCGCGTGATCGGTGCCGGGCAGCGTGCGGTACGGGATGCCGTCGCCGTCGACGTCGCGGTAGCGCGCGAACTCCTTGATCTGGTCGAGCTTCTCCTTCGACAGCACCTTCCCGCGACGCATCGGCTTGTCGTGGTACGGGAAGGGATCCGACATCCAGTTGTTCATGCCGAGGTCGAGGTCCGACAGCACGAACACGGGCGTCTGGAACTCTTCGGCGAGGTCGAGCGCCTCGGAGCCGAAGTCGTAGCAGTCGCGCACCGTCGCCGGCAGCAGCACGATGTGCGCCGTGTCGCCGTGCGAGAGGTTGTACGTGAACGCGACGTCGCCCTGCGCCGTACGCGTCGGCAGGCCCGTCGACGGTCCCACGCGCTGCACGTCCCAGATCACCGCCGGGATCTCGGTGTAGTACGAGAGCCCGACGAACTCGGCCATCAGCGAGATGCCCGGACCCGCGGTCGCGGTCATCGAGCGCGCGCCGGCCCAGCCCGCGCCGATCACGACGCCGGCCGACGCGAGTTCGTCCTCGCACTGGACGACGGCGTACGTCGCCTTGCCGTTCTTGTCGTGGCGGAAGCGTTCGAGGTACGTGATCGCCGATTCGCAGACCGACGACGACGGCGTGATCGGATACCACGCCAACACTTGCAGACCGCCGAACACGGCGCCGAGCGCGCCGGCCGCGTTGCCGTCGATGATGATCTTGCCCTTGGTCTTCTCGCGGCGCTCGATGCGGTAGCCGACGTTCTCGATCGGGTTCTCGGTCGCCCAGCGCTGCCCGACGCGGACCGCGGCCTTGTTGAGGTCGGCCGCCTTCTTCTTGCCGGCGAACTGCTTGTCGATCGCGAGGTCGATCGCGTCGGACTCGATGCCGAGGTACTGCCCGACGATGCCGACGTAGATCATGTTCACGAGCAGCTTGCGCAGCTTCATCTCGGGCGAGATTTCGGCGACGAGCTTCGTGAACGGCACCTTCAGCAGGCGCAGGTCCGTGCGCTCCTTCAACAGCCCGATCGTGTCGTTCAGCAGCACGAGCGTTCCGGGCGCCATCTGCGCGACGTCGTCGCCGGCCGTGGCCGGGTTCATCGCGACCAGGATGTCGGTTCCGGCACGGCGGCACATGTATCCGTGCTCGCTGGCGCGGATGTTGAACCACGTCGGCAAGCCCGCGATGTTCGACGGGAAGATGTTCTTGCCCGCGATCGGCACGCCCATGTTGAAGATGGAGCGCATCAACACGAGGTTCGCCGACTGCGAACCCGAGCCGTTGACCGTGCCCACCATGATGTTGAAGTCGTTGACGATGACGCCCACGCGA
>JAEUIB010000764.1 GCA_016795255.1 Planctomycetota bacterium | reverse complement strand
CGCGCTAAGCTCTGCGGTCGTCACGAGTTCCCGCTCCCCCCTTCCCCTTCCGAGTCCTCCCCATGGTCCTCGTTCCCTCCACGATGGCGCCTCTTGGTTCCCCTGCGCCGGACTTCGAATTGCCCGACGCCCACGGGACCGTTTGGCGGCGCGACGACTTCGCGAAGGCGAAGGCGCTGCTCGTCGTGTTCCTGTCGAACCACTGCCCCTACGTGAAGCACATCCGGCACGAGCTCGCGAAGTTCGCCAAGCAAGCCCAAGCCGACGGCGCCGCCGTCGTCGGGATCATGTCGAACGACTTCGAGAAGTACGCCGACGACCGGCCCGAGAAGATGCTCGAGGAGGTGGAGGCGGTCGGTTACACGTTCCCCTACCTCGTCGACGAGTCGCAGGCGGTCGCCAAGGCCTACACGGCGGCATGCACGCCGGACTTCTTCCTCTACGACGCCGACCGCCGGCTCGCGTACCGCGGCCAATTCGACGCGAGCCGCCCCGACTCGGGGATCCCGGTCACCGGCGCCGACCTGCGCGCCGCGCTGGACGCCGTGCTCGCCGACCGCCCCGTCCCCCCGACGCAACGCCCGAGCATGGGCTGCAACGTGAAGTGGCGACCCGGCAACGCGCCCCCGTACTTCGGCTGACCCGCTCCTGACCGAACTCGACGACGGATCGCCGAACCCCGCGCGTCGCCTGTCGAACGCCGTGCGGACGGCGTCGCCTCCTCTATGGTGGCCCCCCATTCCGTCGGCCGACCCGCGCGCGAGACGACTCCGAGCATGATCCAAACGGCGATCTCCATCTTCGCGGTCGCATTGCTGGGCGGCTGCCTCCCGCTGATGTTCCGTTGGAGCGATCGGGTCAAGCACTCGATCCTCGCGCTGTCGGCCGGCATCTTCCTCGGCGCGGTCTTCTTGCACCTGCTCCCCGAGTTGTCGGCCCTCGAGCACCAGTACCAAGCGAACCTCGCCGTCGAGGAGGCGCAGCACGCGCCGCCCTCGACCCCGCCGACGACCACGCCGCCCGCCGCCGACCACGGCGCCGATCACGACTCCGAACACGCGCACTTCGACCACGCGCACGGCCACGGCTCGCTGTGGTACTTCGTGCTCCTCGGCGTCCTCGGCGTCTACCTGACCGAAGCGCTGCTGCTGCGCCACCACCACCACGACGAGCTCCACCGCCACCGCACGACGAGCCTCCACGCGCTGCTCGGCCTGTCGATCCACTCGTTCACGAACGGCATCGGCCTCGGCGTCAACCTCGGCAACGACGTGGTCGCGCAAGCGCTGTTCATCTCGATCATCGCGCACAAGTCGGCCGAGGCCTTCTCGCTGACCACGCTGTTCCAACTCGCGTCGTTCCGCCGCGTGACGACCCTGCTGATGCTGGTGCCGTTCTGCGCCGTCACGCCGGTCGGCATGTTCGTCGGTCACCTGGCGTCGACGTGGCTCGGCCCGTACGGCATCGGCGTGCTGACGGCGCTCGCATCGGGCACGTTCCTGTTCGTCTGCCTCTGTGAGCTGTTGCCCGAAGTCTTCCACCACCGCGAAGACAGCTTGATCAAGCTCGTGCTGCTCGCCGCCGGCATCGGGCTGATGGGCCTGATCCACGAGGGCTGCGCATGATCGAGTTCATCGGTCAATGGCTGGTCGCGTGCTGGACGATCCTCTGCGAGTCCGCTCCGTACCTGCTGCTCGGCTTCCTGATCGCCGGCCTCATCAAAGCCCTCGTCCCCGACGAGAAGATCCTGAAGCACCTCGGCGGCAACGACCTGCGCTCGGTCGCGATCGCGTCGGCGATCGGCGCGCCGATGCCGCTGTGTTCGTGCTCGGTCCTGCCGACCGCCGCGCAACTGCGCAAAGGCGGCGCCAGCAAGGGCGCGACGACCGCATTCCTGATCTCGACGCCGGAGACCGGCGTCGACCAACTCGCCGTCACGTGGTCGCTGATCGACCCGATGATGGCGTTCCTGCGCCCGATCGCCGGTGTCATCACCGCGACGACGGCCGGCGTCATCATCAACCTGTTGGTGAAACTCGGCTGGGACGTCCGCGGCGGCCAGGACACGCTGCCCTCGCCGAAGGACGAGCACCCGCCGCACGACGCGTGTTGCGCGCCGACTCCCGCCGCGCCTCACACCCACGCACACGACCAAGGGCACGAGCATGGTCACGACCACGGCCATGACCATGACCACGCGCATGACCACGGTCACGGAACTGCCCACGATCACGGCCACGCTCACGCGGCGCCGACGCGCCGCCCGCGGACGTTCCTCGGCGTGCTGCGCGAGGCGACCTCGTACGCGCTCGGTCCGATGCTCGACGACCTGTCGCGGTGGTTCATCCTCGGCTTCCTCGTCTCGGGGTTGATCACCGTCCTCGTGCCGCCGAACTACTTCGGCGAAGTCATCCCGAACGGCTTCGTCGCGATGCTCGTGATGCTCGCGGTCGCGATGCCGATGTACGTCTGCGCCACCGGCAGCACGCCGGTCGCGGCCGCGTTGATCGCGAAGGGCCTGAATCCCGGCGCCGCGCTCGTGCTGCTGCTCGCCGGGCCGGCGACGAGCATGGCGACGATCTTCGTCGTCCGCCGACTACTCGGCGTGCGCTCGACGATCGTCTACGTCATCACGATCGCGATCTTCGCGCTCGGCTTCGGCGCGCTGGCGGATCAGCTCTACGTGTGGTTCGACCGCGATCCGCGCGCGCTGGTCGAGGACTTCACGCAGACCCCGTCGCCGATCGCGCAGACGTTCGCGATCTTCCTCGCCGTGCTGCTGCTGCTGTCGGCGCGCCGCACGCGGTTCGTCACGTGGATCGGCGACGCGGTGAGGACCGCGTCCGCGCCGTTCGGATTCGATCCGACCGGCCGCATCGGCAAGACGCTCGGTCTGCTCGCCGTGCTCGGCGCATGGCTGTCGACCGGCTACTCCGCGGTGAACCCCGGCGAGACCGGCTTCGTGCTGCGCGCCGGCAAGGTCATCGAGACGCGCACCGAACCCGGCGCCGTGCTGCACTGGCCGTTCCCGGTCGGCGAACTCGTGACCGTGCGCACCGACGAAGTCCGCAGCGTCACGTTCGGCGCCGAGTCGACGAACTACGGCGAGAACTTCGACCTCTTCACCGACGTCGAGGGCCTGAACAAGAGCAACGAGGACGAGCTCGTCACCGGCGAGGAGAACCTGCTGCGCATGTCGTTCGCGGTGCATTACCGCGTGCGCGACGCGCGCCTCTGGCAGTTCGGACTCGCCGAGCCCGAGCGACTCCTGCGCGGCTTCGCGGAGTCGTCGCTGCGCCGCTACATCGGCCACACCCGCTCCGACGAGAGCCTCGTCGCCAGCCGAGAAGTCATGGAGTCGGCGATCCTCGCGATCTTGCAGCGCGAACTCGAAGCGATGCGCACCGGCATCGAAGCCGTCGCCGTCCACGTGCTCGAGCTGCATGCGCCGAGCGCCGTCCATTACCAGTACCGCGACGTCGCATCGGCCCTCGAGTACCGCACGTACCGCGCGATGCGCGGACGCGGCTACGCCACCGAACGACTCGCGCGAGCGCGGGGCGAATCCGCGGTGATCGAGACCGAAGCCCACGCCGAAGCCGCGCGCGTGCTCGGCAGAGCGCGCGGCGAAGGCAGCGCGTACGCCAACATCAACGCCGCGTTCCAGACCCACGCGATGTTGACGCGACTTCGCCTGGAACTCGAAACGCTGGGTCGCGCGCTGAAGAAATCGACGCTGGTCGTCCTGCTCGGCGACCGCGTGACGGTGGATCTGTGGAAAGGCCGCCCGGGCTCGGGCGCGTCGCAAGCCGGCGCCGTGAACGTGCCGCGCCTGCCGGAACTGCCGCAGGAGGACGAGGACTGATGTTGAACGGATTCCGACTGCTGCTGGCGTCCGGGCTCGTCGCGCTGATCGCGTGGGCCTGTTGCGTCCAAGTCAACGAAGGCGAGGTCGTCGTCGTCGCACGCTTCGGCGACCCGCGCCGCACGCTCGACGACGCCGGGCTCTACTTCACGTGGCCGCCGCCGCTCGACACGGTCGTGCGCATCGATCGTCGCGTGCAGATCCTCGATCCCGGCTCGGGCGAGTACCTGACGAAGGACAAGAAGAACATCATCGTCGACCCGTTCATGGCGTGGCGCGTCGTCGACCACCTGCGCTTCATGAAGACCGTCGGTTCGATGGAAGGCGCGGGATCGCGGCTGACGGACGTCCTGCGCTCGATCACCGGCGACGTGCTGGCGTCGCATCCGTTCACGACGCTGGTGTCGATCGAGGGGCACGCCGAGGCGCTCGACGCGATGCTCGAGCAGCTCACCGCCGCCGCGAAGCGCAAGTGCGAGGCGAGCTACGGCGTCGAAGTCGTCGCGGTGCGCTTGAAGCGCTTCAACTTCCCGGCGCAGAACAAGCAGGCCGTCTTCACGCGCATGCAGACCGAGCGCCAGACGATCTCCGACCAGTACCGCGCCGAAGGCGACGCCGAGTTCCAGAAGATCAAGGCCGAGGCCGATCGCCAAGTCGCGGAGCTCGTCGCCGAAGCGCAGCGCAAGGCGACGGAGACGCGCGGCAACGCGGACGCCGAAGCCACGCGCATCTACGCCGAGGCGTACGGCAAGGACTCCGAGTTCTTCGCGTTCACGAAGGGCCTCGAGGTGTTCGAGACGATGCTGACCAGCCAATCCACGCTGGTCATCCCGAACGACCACCCGTTGCTGAAGCTGGTCGAGCTGTCGGTGCCGAAGAAGTCGGCGACCGACGCGTCCGGTGGCGAGTCGAAGGACCACTGACGCCATGACGCAGTCGCGTGCGATGTTCGTCACCGGCCGAGTCCTCGGCGTGCTGTTCTGGCTCGGCCTGATCGGCTACGCGGTCGGCGGCGGCGTGTTCACCGTCGCGCAGAGCGAAGTCGCGCTGATCTATCGCTGCGGCGCGTTCGTCCGCCTGGCGCCGCCGGGCATGCACTTCGCGTGGCCGCCGCCGATCGAGCGCATCGTGCGCATCCCGACCGAGACGCTGCGGATGCCGGTCGGCTTCAGCCTGAACGACCGGATCCGCAACCTGCTGCCGACCGAGACCGAATCGCAGTGGCTGACCGGCGACACCAACATCGTCGAGCTGCAAGCGGTCGTGAACTACTCGCTGCACGATCCGCGCAAAAGCCTCGCGTCGCTGAACGAACTCGTGCCCGGCCCGACCGCCGCGCAACTCGGGCTGCGGTCGTTCGTCATCCGCGTCGCCGTCGAGACCGCGTTCTCGGAGCTCGCGTCGGGGATGTCGATCGACGAGCTGATCTCGGGCGGCAAGACGCAACTCCAACTCGACGCGCTCGCCCGCGCGCAGGCGTTCCTCGACCGCATCGACTCGGGCATCCTGCTGACGCAGGTCAACATCACCGACGCGAACCCGCCGGTCGCGGCGCGCGAGGCGTTCACCGACGTCCAGAGCGCGAAAGCCGAGCGCGAGCGCCGCATCTCCGAAGCCGACGGCTATCGCCGCACGACGTTGCCCGACGCGCAGGCGGAGTCCGAACGCCAGTACCAGAACGCGGCGAAGTACGCGTCGGAGACGATCTCGGAAGCGACCGGCGAAGCGAAGCGCTTCACGACGCTGCTCGAAGAGGTGTCGAAGAACCGCGACCTCGCGAAGCGACGGCTGTGGCTCGACGCGATGACGCGCATCCTCGCGAAGGGCGAGAAGATCTTCTACGAACCGACGGCCGACGGCACGAGCGTGCGCGTCTGGCTCGAGAAGTGAACGGCGGCGCAGCGTGGTGCGGCATCCGTTGCCCGACGAGTCGTGGCCGACCGCCGAGGCCGCGGCGACCTCGCGGTGGTTCTCGTCGTGTGCGCTCGGAGCTCACCGCGTCGCGGATCGCCGGACGTGGGTGCCCGCGATGGTGCCGTGGCGCGCGAGCGCCGACGGCTTCGTCACGCAGGACGTGCTCGATTGGTACGCGCGGTTCGCGCGCGGCAAGCCCGGCGTGCTCGTCGTCGAAGCGACCGGCATCCGCGACGTGCCGAGCGGCCCGCTGTTGCGCGCTGGACACGATCGGTTCGTCCCGGGGCTGAAGCAGCTCGCCGACGTCGTGCGCGAGCAATCGCACGGCGCGACGCGACTCCTCGTGCAACTGATCGACTTCCTCGCGATCCGCCGGCGGCCCGAGCCGGCGACGTTCTTCGCGCGCTTCCTTCGCATCGACGACGCGCTGCGCGAACGCGTGCTCGCGACCACCGGGGATCCCACGCTCGCCGCGGCTCCCGAGGATCGCCTGCGCGCGTGGTTCTCGACGGCGCCGCGCGACGTGATCGACCGGACGCTCGATGCGCGCGAGCGTGAGGCCCTCGACTTCGGCGCACGCGAACGCGTGACCGACACGCACGTGCCGCACATCCGCGAGTTGCCGCAGGTCCTTCCCGAGCTGTTCGCCGCGGCCGCGCAGCGCGCCGAGCAAGCGGGCTTCGACGGCGTCGAACTCCACTACGCGCACGCGTACACGATGGCGTCGTTCCTCTCGCGCACCAACGATCGCGCCGACGGCTACGGCGGCTCGCTCGACGGCCGCTTGCGGCTGCCGCTCGAAGTCCACGCCGCGGTCCGCGCCCGCGTCGCGCCGTCGTTCGTCGTCGGCTGCCGCTTCCTCGGCGACGAAGTGATCGAGGGGGGCTCGCGCCTCGACGACGCGGTCGCGATCGGCGTCGCGTTCGCGCGGGCCGGCATGGACTTCCTGTCGATCTCGAAGGGCGGCAAGTTCGACGACGCGAAGCAACCGAAGGTCGGCGAGGCGGCGTACCCGTACACCGGGCGCAGCGGACACGAGTGCATGCCGACCGTCACGATCGACGAGCGCGGCCCGTTCTCGCGCAACGTCTCGCTGGCGGCGGCGATCCGCGCCGCGGTGCGCGCGGCGGGGCACACGACGCCGGTCGTCACGGCCGGCGGCATCGCGACGTTCTCGCAGGCCGAGGGCATCCTCGCGCGCGGCGAAGCCGACTTCGTCGCCGCGGCGCGCCAATCGCTCGCCGACCCGGACTGGTTCGAGAAAGTCCGGCTCGGGCGCGGCGATGCGGTGCTTCGCTGCAAGTTCACGAACTACTGCGAAGCGCTCGACCAGCAGCACAAGCAGGTGACGTGTCAATTGTGGGATCGCGCGTTCGACCCCGCGGACGCGCACCTCGCGAAGTCGCCCGACGGACGCCGTCGCCTGGTCGCGCCCGAGTGGAGCGACCGCCCGCGCGCGCCGTGATCCGTCCAGCCGTCGGATCGTCGAGACGTCGAGACGTCGAGACGTCGAAAAGTCTCGAGAATCTCCGCGACGGAACGCCGTCTCGCTCGAATCACGGCCCAGCCCGCAACCCACGCATCGATGAACCCTCGACGAACAAGGAACCCGTCATGATCCGTGTCTCATCGCTCGTCCTCGTCGCCGCATCCGCCCTCGGTTTCGTCGCGCAGAACCCGCCCCACGTGAACCAGAACGTCGATCGCGCGCTGTCGCGCGTCGTGTTCTTCGACTGGGAGAAGTCCGACGGCTCGAACTCGAAGCTCGTGCGCAGCGAAGTGTTCGTCGAGTACGGCGCGCCGTCGTGGAAGCCCGAGTTCGAAGCGGCCGCCGGCCGCATCCCGGCGGGGACCCGCGTCCGTCTCGGCAAGGACACGTGGACGATCCTCGAGACGTGGAACGACCTCGACTTCGGCGGCACGACGTTGCCGGCCGGCAGCTACGGCGTCGCCCTGAAGAAGGGGGACGGCGACGCGTGGTCGCTCGTCGCGTTCGATCGCGCCGCGCTGTTCGCGCAACGACTCGAAGCCAACTGGCCGGCCGAAGCCCGCGGCGGGATCGAACTCCCGCTGACCGTGACGCGCTCGGAGACCACGGCGGCGACGATGGAACTGCGCCTGGTGCCGGCCGCCGACATCGACGAGTCGCACGCGGTGACGCTCGAACTCGCGTTCGGCCCGCTCCAGGCCAAGGCCGGATTCAAGGTGCTCGGCCTCTGATCCCTGGACGCCCGAGCCCAACTAGCCCACCCATCACGACTTGACCCGGACGCGATAGCCGCCGGCTATCGCGTCCGGGTAGCCGGACAAGATTGCCGGCGGCCATCGCGTCTGGGTCGCCGGTCCGCCGCTCTTGAGCGCGGGCTCGCGTCGGGCTTTACACCTCGCGTTCGGCTGGGTTCGATGCGCGCCTTTCCGCGTTCCGCTGGCCCCCACCGTGCGCGACACGACCGAGCCCGTTTCCGATCCTGATCCCGCTCAGTGCCCGCGCGTCGAGCCGCGCCGCGCTCGCGACGACGCCGAGGTCTGTCTCACGCTGCGTCACGAGTTCGCCTACGCGTTCGCGTGCGACGCGTTGCGCGGCGCGCGAAGCGTGCTCGAGGTCGGTTGCGGCGAGGGCTACGGCGCGTCGGTACTGGCGCGAGCGTTCGCCCGCGTGCATTGCGTCGACATCGGCCGCGAGGTCCTCGATCGAGCTCGGGCCGCGACCACGGCGACCAACGTCGAGTTCCTGCATTACGACGGCGTGCGCCTGCCGTTCTCGGATCGCTCGATCGACGCCATCGTGTCGTTCCAAGTCATCGAGCACGTGACCGATCCCGCCGCGTTCGTCCGCGAGCTCGCGCGCGTGCTGAAGCCCGGCGGCTCCGCGGTCCTGACCACGCCGAGCCGCACGTATCGCCTCGACCCGGGACAGACGCCGTGGAACCGCTTCCACCTGCGCGAGTACACGGCCGCCGAGTTCGGCGACGTCCTCCGCACCGCGTTCCCGACCGTCACCGTCCACGGCATCCGCGGCTCGCAGCGCGCCCAGGCCCTCGAGCACGCCCGCGTCCGCCCCGCGCGCGAGGGAAAGAAGCGCCGCGTCGAGCCCCCGCCCGCCGGCCTGAAGGCGTTGCTGGCCCGGATGCGCACCGGCTTCCGCACCGGCTTTCGCAAGGACGCCCCGTTCGGCCCGCACGACTTCCGCGTGATCGACACCGACCTCGACACCCACGCGCTGGACCTGCTGGCGGTCTGTACCGCCCGCGGCTGACTCGGCCGCTGGCGTTGACCGGCGCCGACTCGTACCTTCGGCGCACGGAATCTGGCTCCTTCTGGCTCCAGCCGGCGCCATCCGACTCCGCTCCCGAATCCGAGGAACGCATCCCCATGCGCCCGTTCGCGAACACCGTCCTGGCCGCCGCGGCGGCCGTCCTGCTCGGCTCCTGCTGCACCGATCCGGTCGACTCGACCTCGTACTTCTGCCTCGGCGAGATGTCGATCCAGGACGAGGTCGGGCTCGGCAACCAGTACGCGCCGAACATCGTCGCGCAGTACGACGGCCCGTACCACGACCCCGAGGCCTACCAGTACCTGAACGGCTTGATCATGGAGATGGTCACGCACAGCGTGCGGGCCAAGGACTTCCCGTGGAAGTTCACGATCCTGAACTCGTCGACGCCGAACGCGTTCGCGGTGCCGGGCGGCCACATCTACATCACGCGCGGCCTGCTCGCGGCGATGGAGACCGAAGGCCAATTCATCTCGGTGATGGGTCACGAACTCGGCCACGTCGAGCATCGCCACAGCCATCAGCAGATGGGACGCCAGGCGATCGGCTCGGTCGTCGTCGGAGCGATCGACACCGCCGAAAGCTCGCTGTCCGGCGGCACGACGCAAGGACTCGGCGCGCAGCTCGGCGCGATCGGCACGCAACTCCTGCTGCTGCGCTACGACCGCGGCCAGGAAACGCAGTCCGACCTGCGCGGCATCTACTACGCCGCGACGATGGGCTACGACCCGATGGAGGGCAAGAAGACCTTCGAGTACTTCCAGAAGCTCGAAGAGGAGATGGGCGCCGATCAGGTCGAGTTCCTGCGCACCCACCCGCTGAACGAGAACCGCGTCGCCGAGATCGACGCGCAGGTGCGGACGACGCATCCGGAACTGATCGGCAAGCCGAAGGAATCGTTCCGGCCGTACAAGTCCAACAACACGACGTTCGCCGGGATCGCGAAGCGCATCGCCGCCGTCGAGCCGGTCTACGAGACGTACGACCAGGCGATGACGACGCTCGGCGAAGGCCTGGAGAAGAGCGACAAGGGCAAGGTCCAGACCGCGCTCGGCGCGATGCAAGACTGCGCGGCGAAGGTCCCCGGCGAACCGCTGTTCCTGACCGGAGTCGGCCTCGCGCAGTTCGCGCTCGAAGACCTCGGCGCGGCCAAGGCGACGTTGTCGAAGGCCGTGCAGATCGACGACAACCGCGGCCAGTCCTACAAGCTGTTCGCGCCGAACTACTACCTCGGCCTCGTGCTGCACGACTCGAAGGACTTCACCGGCGGCCTCGCGGCGCTGAAGAAGGCGTCGGCGCTGTTCCCGATGAACCCCGCACCGCTGTTCTTCTGCGGCGTCTGCGCCGAGGAACTGAAGCAGCCGTCGGAAGCCTCGAAGTACTACCAGCAGGTCGTCGAGCTCGAGGGCAACCCCGAAGGCCAGTACACGAAGAAGGCCAACGAGCGCTTGTCGGCGCTCGGCGGCGGCGCGAAGAAGTCGACCGCGCGCTGATGGCCGACGCGCCGGCGAGTTCGCGGACGTCGAGATCGCGAGCACGGATCGTCGTCGCGATCGCGACGCCGCTCGTC
>JAEUIB010000648.1 GCA_016795255.1 Planctomycetota bacterium | reverse complement strand
TCTCGATGCGCTCCTTGAGCATCTCGCGGCTCGCCGAGTGCACTGGCGACTCGACCGACTCGTCCTCGATGAAGTCGCCGAAGTAGCTGTCGTCGCCCTCGCCGATCGGACGATCGAGCGAGATCGGGTGCTTGCTGATCTTCATCACGCGCTTCGCTTCCTCGACCGAGATGTTCGCGGCGAGCGCGACTTCCTCGATCGACGGTTCGCGACCGTACGCCTGGATCAGCTTCTTCGTGACGTTGCGCAGCTTCGACATCGTCTCGATCATGTGGACCGGGATGCGGATGGTGCGTGCCTGGTCGGCGATCGAGCGCGTGATGGCCTGCCGGATCCACCACGTCGCGTACGTCGAGAACTTGTAGCCGCGGCGGTACTCGTACTTCTCGACCGCCTTCATCAGGCCGGTGTTGCCTTCTTGGATCAGGTCGAGGAACGACAGGCCGCGGTTGCGGTACTTCTTCGCGATCGAGACCACGAGGCGCAGGTTGCCGCTCGACAGCTTCATCTTCGCGGTTTCGTATTCCTGGTACCGCTTGAGGATGCGCTGGATGCGGATGCCGACGCGCCGCGTCGGTTCGAACGAGCGGATCAGCATCTTCTCGAACGCGCGCTTGCGCGTCTTGAACTCGTTGGAGTTCTTGCTGCCGCGGTACTCCTTGAAGCGCGATTCGATCTGCTCCATGGCGCGGTGCGTGTCCCGCATCATGTCGATCATCGGCTTCACCTTCTTCAGCTGCAGGTTGAGCTCTTCGAGCAACATCGACGCGCGGCGCCGACGCCAGCCGATGCGGCGGATCAGCTTGACCCGATCGGCGGCCGCCAGCTTGTCGCGCAGCACGCGCTTGTAGTCGCGCTGCGTCGCGACGTAGAGCTTCTTCAGCGTGCCGATGTTCACCGCGAGGCGGTCGGCGACTTCGCTCTTGCTGGCGTCGGTCGATCCCGACGACGACGTCGCGACCTTCAGCGTGCGGTCGAACGCGAGTTCGCCGGACTGGACCTCTTCGAGGATCTGGATCGACTCGCGGAACGCGAAGCCGTTCGACAGGATCATCTTCCGGAACGCGCGGCGCGTGGTCTCGATGCGCTTCGCGAGTTCGATTTCCTCCTCGCGCGTCAGCAGCGGGATCTCGCCCATCTGCGTGAGGTACATGCGCACCGGATCGTCGATCTTCTCCGACCCGCCCGTGCGCTCGAAGCGTTCGGTCTCGACGACCTTCTTCTTCGTCGTCGTGGTGGCGGCGGCGGCGTCCTCGGAGACTTCGGCCTCGTCGACGATCTCGATGCCCTGCTCCTCGAGCAGGTTCAGGATGCCGTCGATGTTGTCGCCCGAGACGACCTCGTCCGGCAGGATCTGGTTCATCTCTTCGTAGGTGACGTAGCCCTTCTTGCGTCCACGCTCGATCAAGAGCCGCGTCGCCGGGTCCAGTCGTTCCAGGTTTTCCACCGTCCGTCGCTCCTCAACCCTCAGCGGGTTCGTGACGCGCTTGGCTCGCGTCGGTTCCTTGTTCGATCCATCCGATTTCGTTCAGTTCGACGCTTCGCCTTCGCTCAACGTCGTGTTCGTCTCGGAGTTCTTCGGGCCGCGACTCACGCGCCGCCGTTGGAACTCCATGATTTCGCGCAGGTGCCGGTCGACGTCGTCCTCTTCGCCGGTCCGGAACGTGCCGTTCTGGGCCAACTCGGTCCGTCGTCGACGGTACTCGTGATCGGCGCGCCGACCGACGACGCGCTGCAGCGCCGCGCTCGCCGACTCGCCGTCCGGGATGTCGTGCCGCAAGATCGCGTCGAGCGCCCCACGGGCTTCGGCATCGGCGGCGACCGCGTTCTCGATCGACGCGAAGCTGAGCGCGTGTCCGGCGCGCCACAACTCCACGAGACGTTCGAACAATTGGCGGCGGCCGACGTCCCGCAGATCGTCGATCGACAGCGCGGAGAACGCTTGCTCGGCGAATTGCGGATTCGACACGGCTCCCAATACGACCCAGATCTCGTCGAGCTCCGCGCCGTTGATGCGGCGACTCGGCGCACGGGCGTCGGAGGGCAGCGTCGTCGCTTGCGTCGCGACGTCGACGCGGCGCAGCTTCGCGCTCTCGGCGCGCACGTTCGCGACCGGCACGCCGAACGCGCTCGCGATGCGGTCGAGGACGACGTCGCGGACCAACCGGTCCTCGACTCCCTCGAGGTTCGCGACCAGTTCGCGGATCGCGTTCACGGTGCCGCTGACCGGGTCGGCGGCCGCGTGGCGCTCGCGCGCGCGGCGAACCAGGTAATCGAGCAGTTCCTCCGCGTGCTCGGCGAGGAACGCCTCGAACGCGTCGGCGCCGTGCTGAGCGAGGAACTCGTCGGGATCGAGCCCGTCGCGCAACGTGACGACGGTCACGTGCATGCCGGTTTGCAGCAGGAGCGCCGCTCCGCGATCGGCGGCGCGCTGTCCGGCGGCGTCGCCGTCGAACAGCAGCACGACCTTGTTGGCGTAGCGCTGGAGAATGCGGACGTGCTCCGGGGTCAGGGCCGTGCCGAGGGTGCCGACGACGTGATCGACTCCGTGCTGATGCGCGGCGATGACGTCCATGTAGCCTTCGACGATCACGAATGCGCCCCGCTTCGACGCTGCTTCGGCCGCGCGGTCGAGTCCGAACAGGACCGTGCGTTTGCTGAACAGCTCGGTTTCGGGCGAGTTCAGGTACTTCGGCTCGCCGTCCCCGAGGACGCGGCCGCCGAAGCCGATGACCTGGCCACGCAAGTCGCGGATCGGGATCACGACGCGATGGCGCAGTAGGTCGTACGTCGTGGCGGCGTCCTTCTGACGCACCACGCCGGTCGCGAAGATGTCTTCGTCCGCGTGACCCCGCTTCTTGAGCACCTGGTACAGCGCGAGCCGCGCATCGGGCGCGAAGCCCATTCCGAACGCCTTGATCGTGGTTTCGCCGAACGCGCGCTGCGTGAGGTACTCGCGGGCCGCCGCGCCCATCGGTTGCGCCAGCCAGTCGGCGTAGATCGCCGCCGACTCGGCCAGGATCGCGAGCCGCCGCTGCCGCGCGGAGACCTTGGCGCCGTCGCCGTGCTCGGGCAGCGCGATGCCGGCCTTCGCCGCGAGGTGCGCGAGCGCCTCGGGGAAGGTCAGTCGTTCGAGCTCCATCACCAGCGTCAGCACGTCGCCGCCTTTACCGCATCCGAAACACTTGAAGATCTGCAGGCTCGGGTTCACCGAGAACGACGGGGTCTTCTCCCGGTGGAAGGGGCACAGCGCGACGAAGCGCTCGCCCTTCTTGGTCAGAGGAACACGGAGCAGCTGGGTCGCCACGTCGACGATGTCGACGGCGCCCTTCACTTGCTCCACGATGGCACGGTCGCCCGCCGCCATGCTCCTCCCTCACCGAGCCGAAACCAGGAACACAACGCACCCCGGCCGAACTCACGCACGCTTTTCCGCGCGCCGAGCCGGCGTTCATGCAGTCGGATTCCAGGCCGCGACCGAAACGCCTAACTCTACCGCCGGACCTGGATTCGGTCAAACGACGCCACGCTGTGCGGCGAACTCCGTTCGACGGGTCAGTGTTGCCTGCAACGTCGTTCGCTGCGCGACTCGGCTGCGATTATTTGGCCGAATCCACGGCGCCCGCACCTCGCTGCCCGCATGAAACATCGCGCCCGCACCGCACGGGCCAGCGACGATCTCCGTAACTCCTCGGAGCGAAACACACTGCGCCGAT
>JAEUIB010000634.1 GCA_016795255.1 Planctomycetota bacterium | reverse complement strand
TTCATCCTCGTTTCCATCGGGGATGAACGCTCGGTGCGCGCCGACTTGATGGAGAGTTTCGCATTCCGGCCGGCTGCTGATCGTGCGAGACACGGCATCGAGGACGCAACGCACGATTGTTTCGCGGTGGAGATCCGCAACACGACCAAGACCGCCGTCATCCAGCGGCTCGTGGGCGAGGTCGTTGCGCCGCCCGACGCTTCAGTCACGATCGATCATGTTGCGTTGCAGGATTCGACGTCCGGAGCCGCCGTGTCCGGAGCAGAGATTTCGATCAGCGGGACCAAGCTCACGATCACGGGAGTGTCGATCGACGACGAGGACGAGGTTCGCCTCGTCGTGGCGATGAGGCCTGCGATTTCCAACGAGCTCATTCGTCTCGACTTGTCCGCTGCGTTCGATTGATGGATTGCCGTCGGGGGACTGATCCAACGATCCATCGCGGACCGATGCCATGACGCATGGCGAGCTGAGTCGGGCCGAGCACCGTCCCTCACCGACGACGCAGCGCTTACTTGGTCCCTACGACCTCACCCGCTGCGCGACCCGCGTCCCCTTCGAGATGAGTTCGTCGTCCAACGTGTGGCCCTCCAGCCGCAGCAGTCGCGCCTTCAACTCGAGTCCCCCGCCGTAGCCCGTCAGTCTGCCGCCCGCGCCTACGACGCGGTGGCACGGCACGACGATCGGCAGCGGATTGCGGCCGTTCGCGGCGCCGACGGCTCGGAACGCGTTGGGTACCGAGCATGCCGTCGCGAGGTCCGCGTAGGTGCGGACCTCGCCGAACGGGATCGCGAAGACGTAACGCCAGACGCTCAGGTCGAAGGCGGTGCCGTTCGGGTCGAGAGGGAGTTCGAAGGTGCGGCGCGTTCCTGCGAAGTACTCGCGCAGTTGGTCCTTCACGAGGACGACGCGTGGGTCGCCGTCGGCTCGCGTCACTTCCGGAGGTTGCGTGGCGACGCGCGGCAGCACGATGCGCTCGAGTCCGCGCGGACCAGCGAGCACGCACAGCGGCCCGAACGGCGCGAGCATCTCGCCCCAGACCGTGGGTGCGTCCGACCAAGCGACGGCTGAACTCGATCCTGCGAACGGACTCTTGACCATGGCGAACCCTCCGACGTGCGCGACCGCGATCTCGTGTCGCGCCGAGGACGACGGCCATCTCGCGGAGTTACCGTGGGCCGGCGGCGGGTTCTCTTCGCGGCTTCGACCCCGCACAATGCGCGGCTTCGCAGGCTGCACCGAGAGGGATCATGTTCGCGTCGATTCGGCTGTGGTGGTTCGTGTCGGCGTGCGCATGGATCGCGCCCGTTTTCGCGGAAGAAGGCCCGAAGGCGCAGTTGAAGCGCGCCGAGGAACTGCTGCGCGGGCCGGGTGAAGCCGTCGTTCGCTCCGGCGCGCAGTTGTGCCTGAAGCTGAACAGCGTGGCCTCGATGGAGCTCCTTCTCGATTCGCTGCGCGCGACGCAGCCGCACTACCGCGACATCGTTTGGGAGACGTTGCCCGACTTCACCGATCCGTACGCGCGCAAGCGCGTCGAGCAGGAGCTCAAGTCGAACAAGAAGAACGACCGCGTTCGCCAATGGTGCGCGCAGGCGCTCGGGCGCTTCGGCGATCCGACGTTCGGGCCGACGCTCGAGCGTGCGTTGTCGGACAGCGAGGACTTCGTGCGGACGGCGGCCGCGCAGTCGATCGGCGTCCTCAAGTACGCGAAGGCCAGCGCGAAGCTGCTGACGATGGCGAACGCCGCGAATCCGTTCGAGCGCGCGTACGCGGCCGAAGCGCTCGCGCGCATCGATCCGGTGGCGGCGTGGACGACGTTCGAAGCGGCGCTGGCCGACGGGGACGGCGGAGTGCGCTGCTTCATTCTCGGCTGCGTGCCTGAGCTCTACCCCGACCGCAACGAGGACCTCGGCCGCCGCTTCCTCACCGATGCGGATTGGCGTGCGCGCATGCAGGCGGTCGACAATTTGTGCGCGGCGAAGACGAAAACGGCCGTCGACGCGCTGATCGACGCGACGGCCGACGGCAGGCCGATCGTCGCCGCGCGGGCGACTCACTACCTCCAGGGAATCAGCGGCACGAAGTTCACGCTGAAGGAGCAGTGGCAGGAATGGTGGCGCGTGAATCGCGAGGCGTTCGCGTTCCCCGAAGGCGACGCCCCGCGCCAAGCGCTCGAGGGCAGCTCACGCGCGACGTACAACGGCATGTTGGTCGTCAGCGATCACGTCGCGTTCGTCATCGATCGTTCCGGCGACATGATCGCGAAGAGCGCCGACGGCAAGCCGAAGCACGAGCGCGCGAAGGCCGAACTCGACGCGACGCTGTCCCGTCTGCTCGGCCAGCCGTTCACGTTCAACGCGTTCACGTACGGCGGTCAGTTCCGCGAGTTCGAGAAGGAACCGGTCCTGCTCGACAAGAAGGTCCACAAGAAGGTCCTCGAGTTCGTCGAGGCCGTCCCGATGAACGGCGCGAAGGACATCTGGGGAGTCCTGGAAACCGTCCTGTCCGATCCCGAGCTCGACACGGTGTACCTGCTCTCGTCCGGTGAACCGGAAGTCGGCCTGTACGTGCACTGGAACCGCGTCACCGAACATCTGCGCGAGCTGAACCGCTTCCACAAGGTCACGATCCACTGCGTCGCGTACACCAACTCGGATTGGTACCGAGAGCAGTTGGAGAACATCGCGAAGTGCACGGGTGGCGAGTTCAAGGCGAGCCCGTGAGGGGGAGCGCGGGTCGCAAGGGCAGTTCCACCGCCGGACCCGCGTGCGTTTGCCGGCGGCTACCGCACGCGGGCTACTCCAGGGTGGCCCAACGACTTACGCGATCGCGTCCAAGTGGTGGACCATTGGATGCCGGCAACATCCGGACAAGGCAGCCGCCGGCTATCGCGTCCGGGTGGTCTCGTAACTCACGCCCGCATCGCGACATAGACCGGACGCGTTTGCCGCCGGCAACGGCGTCCGGGCACGGGGACAGACCCGCCTCCGTCCCCGTCATGTCCGTCGGGCTCGAGTGGGGACAGACGCGCCTCCGTCCCCGTCATCGATCGACGCCTTCAATCGCCACCGCGGAGCGCGAAGCGCGACCCGAAGTTCTCCCTCGGGTTCAAGCTCGCGCGCGCAGTAAAAACCACTCCGTCGCCGGGGAGCCAAACCCGAGGGCAAGGCAGGGGGGGGGGGC
>JAEUIB010000561.1 GCA_016795255.1 Planctomycetota bacterium | reverse complement strand
GCCCGAGGTCCGCCTGGCACGCGGGATTCGGCTCGAGCAGGAACGGCCGATACGCACCGCCCTTCACGCCGTAGCCGACGATGCGTCCCGCGCCGTCGATCGCCGTCGCCTGCGTCAGCACCCATCCCGACAGTCCGTCGATCGCCGTCGTGAGGTCCGTCGGCACGCCGTTCTTCGTCACGAACGCGCGGTAGTTCGAGTAGTTCGCCACAGACCCGCAACACGGCTGGTAGACCCACTCGCCGAAGCCGTAGCCGACGACCTCGTCGCGGACGTTGATGCCGGTGCCGATCGTGTGCCACTTGCCCGCCATGTGCGGCAGGAACGTCATCGTCGTGCCGTCGAACACGAACGCGTTGCCCCACGTGTCGTCGAGGCTCGACACCCAACCCGTCATGTGCCCGGTCTCGTTGACGGCCCAAGCACTTCCCGACACGAGGCTGTTCGGGATCGCGGTCATCGGCGTCGCGGACGGTCCGGTCGATTGCATGAAGAACGGCTTCGCCCACCAATCCGCGACCGTGCCGACGATCGACTCGCCGACGACGAGGCCCGCATCGTTGATGCCGTACGCCTTGCTGTAGAAGTTCGAGCTGTACGGCGGCGTCAGCGTGCCGAGATCGACCATGACTCCGCCGGCCCAGCGGAACGCGTGATCCGGCTGCGAGCCGCCGGAGTCGGCGATCCCGACGACGTGCCCTGCGTCGTTGATGTCGTGCGCCTCGACGTAGCTGCCGCCGAACGCGTTCGTCAGATCGGTGCGCACGCCGGTCGCGAGGTCCTGGACCCACGACGACGAGTTCCAGGTGTACGTGCCGATGCGTCCGCACGCTTGGCCGACGTCGTTGACCGCGACGGCGACGCCGGGGCCCATGTCGTGCATCACGTTCGTGTGACTGTCCCACCAGAACGCGCGCGTCTCGGCATGCACCGAGTCGAACCAACTGCCGACGACGATCCCCGCGTCGTTGACGTCGTACGCCGCGCCGCTCGTCATGCCGGGCAGGCCCGTGATCTCGACGAGGTCGTACTCGGGGAACGGTGTCGCGTCGCAGCCGTCGCCCTTGCCGTCGTGATCGCTGTCCTGCTGATCCGGATTCGACAGCGTCGGACAGTTGTCGCACGCGTCACCGATGCCGTCGCCGTCGACGTCCGCTTGCGTGGGATTCGCGATCGTCGGGCAGATGTCGCAGTCGTCGATGTGACCGTCGCCGTCGAAGTCGGGGTCCTGGACGTCGGCGATGCCGTTGCCGTTGCAGTCCCGCAGCGTGAACACGCGCTCGCAGAGATGCGTCCCGGTGCCCGCGTTGCTGCCGCCCATCACGTAGATGTAGTCGTCGCTCGCGATCGTGGCCGCGAACGCGTGGCGCGGCGTCGCGAGCGACGGGCCGTTCGTCCATTGCATGGTGGCCGGATCGAGCAGGAACACCGACGCGAGCGTCGCGCCCGAGCCGTTCTGTCCTCCGATCACCCAGATCCGCTCGTCGGCGCCGAGGATCGCGCGCTGATCGGAGTAGCGATCGTCACCGTCCTGCCCGAACGGCATGAACCCCGCGAGCGACCACGTGTCGGTCTGCACGGCGTACCGCAGGATCGTGTTCGTGCGCGTCGTGCCGGTCGCGTCGAAGCCGCCGAACACGAGGATCGAGCCCATGCCGTCGTACGCCGCGGTCGCGCGCGAACGCGCCAACGGCAACGGTGCGACCAGCGACCACGTGTTCGTCGCCGCGTCGTAGCGCTCGACGCTCGTCAAGTTGCCGAAGCCGGCGGCCGCGATCGCGCTCGCCGGGCCCGGCCCGCCGCCGATCGCGTACAGGCGCTTCTGCGCGTCGGACGCGAACGCGAAGTTGGTGGCCGCGACGAGCTTGTCGGCGACGGTCGGCTCGGTCTCCCAGCCGGTCGTCGGGTCGTACCAGAACGCGGTCGTGGTCCCGGTGTGGGCGCCGAGCTTCGCCGGTCCGAAGCACACGAGTCGCCCGAGCGAGTCGATGCCCGCCCCCATGCGACCCCACTTCGTGTTCAGTTCCTTGCCCTGGCTCCACGCCCCCGCCGCGAGCCCGCGGAAGTGCACCGCGCCCTGGTCGGGCGGATCGGTCTTCGGGATGTCGTTCTCGTAGCGGAACGGCGTGCCGCCGAGTGCGTAGAGGACTCCCCCGTGGAACGCGCCGACCGCTTCGGTCCGTCCCGCGCTGGTGTCGGGAAACCCCGGCACGGGTTCCCAATTCGCGGTCTGCGCGGACAGCTCCGCAACGAGCACGAGCGACGCGGCGATCGCCGCGCCGACGCGCAGGCTCGAGCTCGACGCGCGACGAACGGTGAACGGCGATCGATTGCGTGGCGACATGGTCGTGCCCTCCGAGTTCCGATCGGAGCAGTGTGTTCCTTTCACGACCCGAGCTGGGGTGACGAGTTCGACATCTGGGGGCACCAGGGAGCATCCGGGGGACGCCGGCGGCGGGAGAGGCGTGGATTGCGCGCGCCGATCGGCTCGTCGGATGCGACGTGCTGGACGAGCGCAATCGCTCCGCCTGTTACACTCCCGCCCCCATTCGCTCCGCCCCGGGGGCCGCCCATGCACGTCCTGTTCGTCGAGCCCGCGTTTCCCCTGTACCAGCGGCAATTCGTGCGCGGCCTGCACGAGGCGGGCGCCCGCGTCACCGGCATCGGCGAGCGTCCGCTGGACGCGCTCGACTCCGAGCTGAAGCACTGGCTCTACAAGTACGAGCAGGTCTCGTCGGTCTGCAACGAGCCCGAGATGACGCGGATCGTCAAAGCCATCCAGGCGGCCGAAAAGGTCGACCGCATCGAGGCGACGATCGAAGCGCACATCATGCCGACGGCGCGCGTCCGCGAAGCGTGCGGCATCCCCGGCACGACGGTGAAGACCTCGTACCTGTGCCGCGACAAGCCGTCGATGAAGGAAGCGCTGCGCAAGGCCGGCATCCCGTGCGCGCAGTCGGCCGCGATCGCGTCGGCGAAAGAGGCCTACGAGTTCGCGCGCAGCGTCGGTTATCCGGTGATCCTGAAGCCGCGCGACGGCGCCGGCGCGTCGGGCGCGGCGCGCGTCGCGAACGACGCCGAGATGGCGCAGGCGATCCGCGAGATCTACCTCGACCGCGGCCGCTCGGTCGCGATCGAGGAGTTCATCGAGGGTCACGAAGGCTTCTTCGACACGCTGACGATCGGCGGCGAAGTCGTGCACGAGTTCGTCACGCACTACTTCCCGAACGTGCTCGAAGCGATGCGCACGCGCTGGATCTCGCCGCAATTCATCGCGTCGAACCGGCTGATGCAGCCGAGCTACGACGAGTTGCGCGACCTCGGCCGGCGCGTGATCAAGGCGCTCGACATCGAGACGTCGGCGACGCACATGGAATGGTTCTTCGGACCGAAGGGCCTGAAGTTCTCCGAGATCGGCTGCCGCCCGCCCGGAGTCGGCGCGTGGGACCTCTACTGCGCGGCGAACGACTTCGACCTCTATCGCGAATGGGCGTTCGCGATCGTCCACGGTCGGCCGGACCAGCGCCCGTCGCGCCAGTACTCGGCCGGCATCATCGCGCTGCGTCCGAGCCAGGACGGCCACGTGCGCGAGTACCGCGGCCTCGAGGAGATCGACCGCCGCTTCGGCGCGTGGAAGATCGACCAGCACCTGCCGCCGGTCGGCTCGCGCACCGCGCCGGTCGAGGGCGGTTACATGGCGAACGCGTGGATGCGGTTCAAGCACCCCGACTTCGACGAGCTGCGCCGCATGCTCGACACCGTCGGTCAAACGGTGAAGGTCATCGCCGAGTAATACGGCACCGTCCGTCCGCTCGATTCCCCTCGCGGAGTCCCCCATGAAGTCGTTCGTCCACGCGGTCGCGTTGGCGCTCGCAGTGTCGTCGTCCGCGTTCGCCCAAGGGTCGCCGACGCCGGTGCCGTCGCCGAAGGACGTGCTCGGTCACTCGCCGGGCGAGGACTTCTGGCTCGCGAGCTACGACGACGCGCTGACGTACTTCCGCGCGCTCGACGCCGCGTCCGATCGCGTCCAGCTCGTCCGCGTCGGCACGACGACCCGCGGCCTCGATTGGCACATCGCGCTGATCTCGTCGCCGCAGAACCTCGCGCAGCTCGATCGCTGGAAGGACGTCTCGCGTCGCCTCGCGTGGGTGAACGGCGTCGACGAGCCCGCGGCGCGCGAGCTCGCGCGCACCGGCAAGGCGATCGTCCACATCGACGGGGGACTGCACTCGAGCGAAGCCGCGTGTCCGCAGGCGACGATCGTGCTGGCGCGCCAGCTCGCCGCCGCACACGGCGATCCGACGATCGATCGCATCCTCGACGAGGTCGTGCTCGTGCTGTGGTTCGCGATGAACCCCGACGGCCAGAACATGGTCGCGCAGTGGTACCGACAGAACCTCGGGACGCCGTACGAAGTCGCCGACCTGCCGTGGCTGTATCAGGAGTACATCGGCCACGACAACAACCGCGACGGGTACATGAACAACATGATCGAGTCGCGCGTCGTGACGGCGACGACGCTCGAGTGGAACCCGCAGGTCTTCTACAACCACCACCAGACCGCGCCGTTCCCGACGCGCATCTGGATCCCGCCGTTCGCCGAACCGATCTCGTCGAACGTCCATCCGCTGATGGCGCGCTGGGTCAACGTGTTCGGCACGACGATGGCCGCGTGGCTCGACGAGCGCGGCATGCCGGGCGCCGTGCATCGCGGCAAGGGCTTCGACAACTGGTACCCGGGCTTCATCGACAACGTGAACAGCTACCGCAACACGGTCGCGTTCCTGACCGAGACGGCGCTGTTCGAGTACGCGACGCCGAAGTTCTATTCGGTCGACGACTTCCCGCGCGACGCGCGCTCGCTGCGCAGCGAGGTCTTCTACGCCAGTCCGTGGAAGGGCGGCTGGTGGCACATCGGTGACGCCGTCGACTACATGGTCGGCGCGTCGATGGCGGTGCTCGACACCGC
>JAEUIB010000557.1 GCA_016795255.1 Planctomycetota bacterium | reverse complement strand
ATCGAGGCCGCACTCGACGTCGACGAACCCACGGGATCGTCCGTCTTCGCCTCGTCGTCGCGTGAGCTCCACACGCCGAGCGCCACCCCCACGACGGCGACGGATGCAAGCACGGCGATCGATGCGCTCGCCGAGCTCGAGCCCGCGACGGCCGACGCGCCAACGATCAGCGCGAGCTCCTTGCGCCACGACTTCGTCGCACCGGAGCTCTTCGCATCGAGTGTGCGCCGCAGCGTCTCGAGCCCTTTCTCGATGCGCCACCGCACGGCGTCGATCGACACGTGGTGGGCCTGCGCGATCGCGCGCGTCGACCGATCGTCGTAGAAGCGCAGCAGCAGCGTCGAGCGAATGGGCTCTTCGAGCGCCATCACGGCGCGCACGACGCGTTCGGCCAGTTCGACTCGCTCCGCGATCGACGCGGGATCGCCCGCTTCCATGGGCATTGCCGCGGCGTCCGTTTCACGCCTCTGCCGTCGGTTGCGCCCGCGCACGAGATTGAACGCGTGGTGACGCGTGATGCGCGCGAGCCAGCCGCGAGGATTCGCGATCGGTCGATCGCCGTGCACCACGGCGCTTCGCCACGTCTGCTGCGCGACGTCGTCGGCGTCGTTGCCGTCCCTCAACAAGCTGCGCGCGAGCTGCTGGACGAACGACCGATGCGCGAGCAACGCGTGGACGTCCACTGCCGATCCCGATCCCATCTCGACCTCCCACGGCGTCGTCGCCGATGATCCGGTCTTCGAGACACCGTGGGTCTCGCGAAACGGAACGAATTCTCGGCGAGTTCGCGCATCGCGCGACGAATCCCCGGCCACCTGCCGCCCGCGCCAGAAGCTGCGCCACGCCGCTCACGCCCCGACTCGCGGCCCCGGGTGGCCGCCCAGATCGAAGCAGCCCCCCAAAAGGGGGACAGACCCCAATCGCTCAATCGCGATTGGGGTCTGTCCCCTTTTGGGGGGCTGTGGACTCCGCTTACGGCGCGCTGCCGACCACCGCGTTGCTGATCGCGACGCCGAACGGCGCTCCGGCGTCGGCGACGAGGGCCTGCGCGAAGATCGCTCCGCCCGACGGGAAGCCACCCGGCCAGACGCCCGGCAACAGCACGTTGCCGTTCGCGTCGGTCGAGAAGCCCGAGATCACGAGGTGCGGCGTCGGCAGCAGCGTGCCGCCGTAGAACGGCGTGATGAACGCCGGCGTCAGACCGAGCACGAGCGCGAACTGCGCGTTCGGCGCGGCCTCCGACACCGTGAACGAGACGAACTGCGACGGCACCAGAGCTCCGGCGCCACGCAGCCGCGGCGCGCCGTTGGTTCCCGCCAAGCTTCCGCCGAGGTCGGTCCACGGGCCGAGGTCGATGAGGAACGCCCCGTTCAAGCCGCCGACCAGCGTCGCCTCGAACAGGATGTAACGGCCGTTGCTCGAGATCGACAGATCGTCCTGGACGGTCGAGATCGACTCGACCGTCTGGCCGTTGATCTGCGTCACGCCTTCCTGGACCAGCAGCTTGTGGTTGTAGAACAGGCCGACGTCCTGCGCCGTGTTCGGATCGTCCCAGTCGCCGATCCACACCACGTCACCGGAATCGGTGATGCGGATGCCGCCGGTGCCGAACGCCGTGAACAGGAACGGCGCGATGTCGGGCAGCGAATCGCCTTCCTGGATGAACTTCACACCGTCCCGCACGACGAGCTGGTCGTCGGTCGTCGGCGCCGAGAGCTGGCCGGTGTAGACGTAGTGCTGGCCGTTCGGGCTCAAGTCCATGCGGCTGCTCGACAGGCTCAGCCACGTGCGCGCCGCGATCGGCGACGGCGAGCCCTCGCGCGCGAGCAGCGTGTTGTTGACGTAGACGTTGCCGTCCACCGTCGTCGCGTCGGTCGTGTCGGCGAAGAACATGCTGTCGCCGCCGTCGCTGAACGCGAAGTTGTGCGGCCCGGTGCCGAAATCCGCGACCGGCGCGGTCTGACCCGCGAGGACGTCGCCTTCCTTCGCCACGACGGTCTCGCCGAGCAGCGTTCCGATCGAGTCGACGTCGAAGATCACGAGCGCGCGATCGACGGTCGACGCGATCAACGGATCGTCGACGCTGGCGACGACGAGGACCTGGCCGTTGTTGTTGTACTTCGTCTCGAAGAAGCCGATGTACGGCGTCGGCACGGTGAACGTCGGCGACGTCGAGATCGTGCTCTCGAGCAGCGTCAGCGTGTCGTTGAAGTAGATGCCGGAGTCCGTCGACGTCGTCGTGCCCGCGATGAACAGGTTCCACGCGGCGTTGCCGGCGTCGTTCAACGTCAGCGCGTCGAACGAATCGAGCGTCGCGCCGGCGGGCAGCAGCAGCACTTGTCCTTCCTGGAAGCGCAAGCCGGACGCGTCGACGACGACGGTGTCGGCGTTCGTGTTCGCGTTGTCGGTGTCCGCCTCGACCAGGAACTGGCCGAGCGAATTGACGGCGAGGTTGTCCACGGCCGTGACGAGGCCGACGCCGTTCACCGATTGGCCCTCGATCACGACGGTGACCGGGACGATCGCGGGGTCGGACGCGACGGCGACGCTTCGAAGGACGAGAGCCACGCACAGGGATGCGGGAACGAGATGCCTCATGGGTCGATCTCCAGCGGGAGTGCAATTCCGGACAAGGCTGCCCAGTCTGCCGGAAGGCGTGCGATGCGCGCCAGCGTCCTGTGACGACAGGGTGCCGCAGTGCGGCGTGCCCGACGCGACGGCGAATCCGGTCAGCTCCTCGATCCGCCCACGGCCACCGCGTTGACGAGCAGCGTGTCGAGCGCGGCCAGCGTCTTCTTGCGCAGGTGACGCACGACGATCGGCCCGATCACGAGCCACACGACGATGTTGACGCCGATCGCGACGCCGGCCGGCAGCCACGCTCCGACCTGACCGGTGGCGAGATTGATGACGCTGAACACGATGCCGAGGAACAGACACAGCGCGATCGGGAACACGAGCACGAAGCGCGTGATGCGCCGCACGCCGCCGAGCTCGGCTTCGAGCGCGAGTTGCCCGGCGCGATGCGCGAGGCGGATCCGCGACGCGCCGACCAGCGCGCTCTGCCGCGTTCGCTGCATCGGCGGACCGAACAGGTCGACCGACTCCGCGCCGGTGCGTTCGACGCGGAAGCCGATCGGCGTCAGCGCGGTGACGACGAACGTCAGCGCCTTGTCGACGTCTCCGCGGAACGGCTTCGTCGCGGCGTGGTCCATCGCCGTCACAGCACGTCGCTGACGAGGTTGTCCATGATGAACTGCTTGCGCTCGGGCGTGTTCTTGCCCATGAAGAAGTCGAGCGACTTCGTCACTTCGCCGAGCGTCCCGATCAGCACCGACTCGAGGCGCATGCCGTCGCTGATGAAGTACTTGAACTCCTTGGCGTTGATCTCGCCGAGGCCCTTGAAGCGCGTCGTCTCGGGGTTCTTCAGCTTCGTCTGCATCGCGTCGCGCTCGCTCTCGCTGAAGCAGTAGTGCGTCTCCTGCTTGTTGCGGACGCGGAAGAGCGGCGTCTCGAGCACGAACACGTGGCCCGTCGTCACCAGCTCTTCGAAGTAGCGCAGGAAGTACGTCAGCAGCAGGTTGCGGATGTGCATGCCGTCGACGTCGGCGTCGGTCGCGATGACGACCTTGTTGTAGCGCAGGCCTTCGAGCCCGTTCTCGATGCCGAGCGCCTGCATGATGTTGTAGAGCTCTTCGTTCTTGTAGACGGTGTCGCGCTTCAGCCCGTAGCAGTTCAGCGGCTTGCCGCGCAGCGAGAACACGGCCTGGGTCATCACGTCGCGGCACTGCACGATCGTGCCGCCTGCCGAATCGCCTTCGACCAGGAAGATCGTGCTCTCGTGCGAGCGCTCGTCGCCGTCGGTCAGGTGGATCTTGCAGTCCGTCAGCTTCGGGATGCGGATCGCGACCGACTTCGCGCGCTCGCGCGCCTCTTTCTTGATCGACGCGAGTTCCTTGCGGATGCGCTCGTTGGCCTTGACCTTCTCGAGCAGGCGCGCCGACGCGTCCTTCTCGCGGTGCAGCCACAGCAGCACGTGCTTCTGGACCTCGCGCACGATCTCCGGCCGGATCTCGGTCGAGCCGAGCTTGTTCTTCGTCTGGCTCTCGAACACCGGGTCTTGCAGCTTGATCGCGATCGCGCCGACGATGCCGTCGCGCACGTCCTCACCGGCGAAGTTCTGCCCGGCGAACTCGTTGACCGCCTTCAGCACGCCTTCGCGGAACGCGCTCTGGTGCGTGCCGCCGTCGTTCGTGTACTGGCCGTTGACGAACGAGAACAGCGTCTCGCCGTAGTTGTGCGTGTGCGAGAACGCGAACTCGATGCGGTCCTGCCGCACGTGGACGATGTCGTACAGCGGCTTCTCGTCGCCGAGTTCCTTCAGCAGCAGGTCCTTCAGACCGTCCTTCGATTTGAAGGTCTGGCCGTTGTAGACCAGCGACAGGCCGGTGTTCAGGTACGCGTAGTACGCGAGGCGATGCGCGATGAACGTCTCGTCCCACGTGTACTTCTTGAAGATCTCGGGGTCCGGCGTGAACTTCACCCACGTGCCCGACTGACCTTCCGTGTCCTTGCCGTCCTTCTCGTCCTTCAGCTTGCCCTGCTTGAAGCTCGCGCGCTTGTAGCGCCCTTCGCGCCACGAGCAGACCTCGAACTCCGACGACAGCGCGTTCACGGCCTTGGTGCCGACGCCGTTCAACCCGACCGAGAACTGGAACGCGTCGGTGTTGTACTTGCCGCCCGTGTTGATCTTGCTGACGCAGTCGACGACCTTGCCGAGCGGGATGCCGCGGCCGAAGTCGCGCACGCTCATCGAGTCG
>JAEUIB010000555.1 GCA_016795255.1 Planctomycetota bacterium | reverse complement strand
GGACTCGATGCCGGCGTTCACGTCCGCGGCGAGCCGCTTCGCCGTCGCCGCGTTCGCGCTGGTGTTCGTCGGGCGCATGCTCGCCGGGCGCGAAGGCGGCCGGCCGCCGCCGATCGGGCTGGTGCTGTCGTCGGGGACGCTGAACTTCTTCGGCAGCTACGGCGCCGTCTACTGGTCCGAGCAGCATCTGCCGTCCAGCCTGTGCTCGATCCTGTTCGCGGTGTTCACGCTGCTGGTCGCGGCGTTCTCGCGGTTGCTGCTGCCGGACGTGCGCATCACGCGCGCGCAGGTCGCGGGCATCGTGCTCGGCTTCGCCGGCGTCGTGCTGCTGTTCGCGACCGACGTCGCCGCGCTCGGTGACGTCGGCGGGTTCGCCGCGCTGGTGTTCCTGATCAGTCCGCTGGTGTCGTCGCTCGGCACCGTGCTCGTCAAGAAGTACGGAGCCGGCGTGAACTCGCTGCGGCTCAACCGCGACGGCATGGTCGTCGGCGCGCTGCTGCTCGGCGTGTGTGCGCTGATCGGCGAACGCGACGCGACGATCGAGTGGACGCCGGCCGCGATCGCGTCGATCGCCTACCTGTCGCTGATCGGCACCGTGTTCACGTTCGGCGTCTACTTCTGGCTGCTGCGGACGTTGCCGGCGCACAAGCTCGCGGTGGTCCCGTACGTCACGCCGGTGGTCGCCGTGTTGCTCGGAGTCGGATTCCGCGGCGAGGCCGTGCACGCGACGACGCTCGCCGGGTGCGCGGCGATCCTCGCCGGAGTCGTGCTGACGACGAAGTGACTCGATCCGAACTGATCCGAACCGAACCGCGGTGAATCGGGGTGAACCGAACCCGGTGAGTCCGGCGGCAGCGCCGAGTCCTATTGCTTCGCGCGCTGGACCTCGACGCCCATCTGGCGGCGATTCGTGTTCAGCCTCCAGTTCGCGTCGTTGCGCAACTGCGCGTCTTGCAGCAGTTCGTTCGGCGCGTCCTTGTCGGCGCGCTTCTCGAGTTCCTCCGCGTTCTTCATCTTCACGTCCTTCGCGCGCGTCGTCGTGCCCTCGAAGAACGCGTAGTGGCCGTCCTTCTCGGCGACGAGCGCGACCGGCCCGAGCGCGTCGGCGAACTCGGCCACGCCGCGCAGGTCGGTGCGCCGCGTGACGAACCGATCGACCGCGGCGTCGAAGAACGTCACGGTCGCACCTTCGACCGGCGCCTTCGAATCGGCTCGCCACAGATGCAAGCGCACGCCGGCCGTCGCGTCGTCGCGGACGTCCAGCGCGAGGTCGCTGCGGATCACGATCGATCGAGCTTGCTGCTCGCCGGCGCGCAGCGACAGCAGGTAGGCGCCGGGTTCCGCGAGATCGAGGTCGAGCGTCAGCGCCTGCGCGCCGGCCGCGGGCACCGGGATCGACCGGGATTGGAACGGCGCCAACCCGGCGAGGCGCACGTCGCGGAGGCGATCGAGGCCGCGCTGCTTCAAGTACAGCAACCGCAGGTCGACCCGATGGACCTGGAGGTCGATCGCCTTCGCCTTGCCGCGGAGCTTCACGGCGATCCGCATCGGCTCGGCGCCGCGGACCGTCGTCAGTTCGGGCACCTCGATGCCGGCGCGCTCGAGGAACTCCAATTCGCGCGCCGCGTCGTCGAAGCGGCCCTTGACGTCGGAGTACGCGAGCCGCGCCGCTTCGTAGTCGCCCTTCACCTGCAGCACCTGGGCTTCGATGTGCCGGCCCTGCGCCGCCAGTCGGTCGATCGCCGCGTCGCCGGGGAACTGCGAGCGCGCCGCGGCGAGGCGCCGCGCGGTCGCCAGCGCGTCGTCGAGGCGCCGCTGCGCCAGCGCCGCCACGGCGCGTTGGAACTCGAACGCGGGCGCGAGGCGGCCGAGGTCGCTGCGCAACAACGCGGCGGCCGCGACGGCCTCCGTCGCCGCGTGATCGAGGTTCTCCCGGTGGACGTCGGCCAGCGTCAGCAGCACTTCGCCGGTGTCGCCGGCGCGGGGCGTCTCGATGACGCGTCGTTCCAGCGTGTCGATCGCGATCGCGCGCATCGCTGCCGCGAACGCGACGGGATCCGCGACCTTGCCCGGCGCTCGCGCGTGGCCGGCGGCGCGCTGCGCGAGCGCGAACGCCGTCTGGCGCACGAGCTCGGTGTCGGGCGCCTCACGCCACAGACGCACCATGATCTGCGCCGCTTCCAGCGTGCGGTCGACTTGCTCGAGCGCGCCGACGACTTGAGCCTCCTCGAGGAAGCCGGCTTCGGCGAGCGCGAGGAACACCTGGCGCGAGCGCTCGTGTTCCCCGAGCGTCCGATACGCGGCCGCGACGCTCGCCGTCGCCGCGAACGGCACGA
>JAEUIB010000529.1 GCA_016795255.1 Planctomycetota bacterium | reverse complement strand
CGGTAGGCGAAGAACAGCACGACCGGCAGGCCGAGGAACAGGTACCAGTACTCGAGCATCGCGCGCGACGTGTCGATCAACAGCCGCGTGACGGCCGGCAGCTCCTGATTGAACTGTTTGAAGATGTCCTCGAACTTCGGGACGATGAAGATCATCACGAACACGAGCACGGCCAGCGCGAAGAACAGCACGACGACCGGGTAGGTCAGCGCTTCGCGGATCTTCGACTTGATGCGCTGGCTCTTCTCGGCGAAGTCGGCGAGACGCACGAGGATCGTGTCGAGGATGCCGCCCTTCTCGCCCGCGCGCACCATGTTGACGTAGAGCCGATCGAACACGGCCTCGTGCTTCGCGAACGCTTCCGACAACGACGCGCCGCCTTCGACGTCGTCCGCCACCGCGCCGACGACCGTCTTCAGCGGTCCGTCGCGCAATTGCGATTGGCAGATGCGCAGACTGCGGACGATCGGGATGCCCGACGCCTGCAGGATCGACAGTTGGTTCGTGAACTGCGCGAGCTTCTTGTCCGACACGCCGCGCGTGAAGCCGCCGGGCTTGCGCGGGGCTTCGATCGCGCTCTGCGCGGCCCCTCCGCCGGACGCCGGTTTCGCCTTCTTGCGTTCGAGTTTCTCAGGCATCGCGACTCACCTTTCGACCACGGTTTCGCGCAGCACTTCTTCGACCGTCGTGATGCCGTCGAAGATCGCGAGCAGACCGGCGGCTCGCAACGGACGCATGCCCTCTTCGATCGCCAGCTCGCGCAAGCGACCGCCGGACGCCTTGTCGAGCACCGCGCGCTTGACGCGCTCGGTGACCGGCATGATTTCGTAGATCGCGCGCCGGCCTTTGAAGCCGCTGAAGTTGCACTTGTCGCAACCGCGGCCGTAGAAGAACGTCTTGCCGGACAGTTGCGCGGGATCGAGTTCGAGTTCGCGCAAGAGCTCGGGATCGGGCTGGTACGCCTCGCGGCATTCCGGGCAGATCCGGCGCACGAGGCGCTGCGCGACGATGCCTTCGAGCGTCGCCGAGATCAGGAACGGCTCGACGCCGACGTCGACCAGGCGCATGACCGCGGACGGCGCGTCGTTCGTGTGCAGCGTCGAAAACACGAGGTGGCCGGTCAGTGCGGCCTCGACCGCGATCTGCGCGGTCTCGCGATCGCGGATCTCGCCGACCAGGATGATGTCGGGATCCTGACGCAGGATCGTGCGCAGGACGCGCGCGTACGTGACTTCGATCTCGTCGTTGATCGGGATCTGGATGATGCCGTCGAGGTCGTACTCGACCGGGTCCTCGGTCGTGATGACCTTCGTGTCGACCTCGTTCACTTCCTGCAAGACCGAGTACAGCGTCGTCGTCTTGCCCGAACCGGTCGGTCCCGTGACCAGCACGATGCCGTTCGGCTTCGCCGCCAGCTTGCGGATCGCCGCGAGGTCGTCGGCGCGCAAGCCGAGGTTCTCGAGGTCGAGCTGCACGACCGAGCGGTCGAGCACGCGCATGACGCACGACTCCCCGTGCGCGGTCGGCAACGTCGACACACGCAAGTCGACCGGCCGGCCGCCGATCGCGAGCTCGATGCGCCCGTCCTGCGGGATGCGCGTCTCGGCGATGTCGAGGTTCGCCATGACCTTGACGCGCGAGATCAGCGCGATCGCGAGCGCGACGGGCGGCGGCTCCATCTCGTACAGCACGCCGTCGACGCGATAGCGGACGCGGAACTCGTTGTGGAACGGCTCGAGGTGGATGTCGGACGCGCGGTCCTTGATCGCTTGATAGAGGATGTAGTTGAGGAGCTTGACGACCGGCGCCGCGTGCGCGAGCGCCGCTTTGTCGTCGAGGTTCAGCGAGCTGGACGCCGCTTCCTTCTTCAGCTCCTCGACCGCGTTCTTCATCGAACGGACGTCGTCGGCGCCGTAGTGCTTCGCCAGCGCCTTCTCGATCGCCTTCTCGTCGGCGATCGCACCGACGACCTCGCAGCCCGACAGGAACCGCAGTTCGTCGAGGCAGCTCGCGTTCAGCGGATCGGCGAGCGCGACGGTCAGGCGCTTGCCCTCGAGCCGCACCGGCATCACGCGCAGCAGCGTCGCGGTCGTGCCGTCGATCTTCGCCAGCGCGTCCTTCGACGGCTCGACGACGTCGAGGTCGACGACTTCCATGCCGGCTTGCAGACCGAGCGCCTTCGCCAGGTCCTGACGGTTGATCGCACCGAGACCGACCAGGATCTCGCCGATCGCTCCGCCCTGTTTGCGCTGGATCTGCAGGGCCTCCTGGATGTGGCCCTCGTGGATCTTGCGCATCTCTTTCAGGATCTGCCCGAGCAGCTTGCGTTGCGCCATCTCAGGTCCCCTGACCCGGCGCGGGTTCACCGAGCTTGATCGCGAGGTCCGCGGCGCTGAGGCTGTACTCGTACGCGACTTCGCGCGTGATCTGCCCGGCCGCGACCAGCTCGGCGAGGTGATCGTCGAGGCGCTGCATGCCGAGCTTCTTCGACGTCTGGATCACCGACGGGATCTTGAACGTCTCTTTCTTGCGGATGTGGTTCTCGACCGCCGACGTGTTGATCAGGATCTCGAACGCCGCGACGCGGCCCTTGCCGTCGGCCTTCGGCATCAGCACCTGCGAGATCACGGCGACGATCGACACCGACAACTGCGTGCGGATCTGTTCCTGCTGTTCGTGCGGGAACGAGTCGATGATGCGGTCGACGGTGCGCGCGGCGCCCGTCGTGTGCAGCGTGCCGAACACGAGGTGACCGGTCTCCGCGGCGGTGATCGCGGTCGCGATCGTCTCGGTATCGCGCATTTCGCCCATCAGCACGACGTCCGGGTCCTGACGCAGCGCGCGGCGCAGCGCTTCGCTGAACCCCGACACGTCGCGCCCGATCTCGCGCTGCATCACCACCGACTTCTTGTGCGGGTGGTGGTACTCGATCGGATCCTCGATCGTGATGATGTGCTTGTCGTAGTTCTCGTTCAGGTAGTCGATCATCGACGCGAGCGTCGTCGTCTTGCCCGAACCCGTCGGTCCGGTGACGAGGATCAGCCCGCGCGGGCGCAGCAGCAGGTTGATGACGGCATCGGGCAGACCGATCGCCTTCAGGTTCAGCAGCTGGTTCGGGATCAGGCGCAACGCGGCGCCGTAGTAGCCGCGCTCCTTGAAGATCGAGCAGCGGAAGCGCGCCTTGTCGCGGAACGGGATCGCGAAGTCGGACGTGCCGACCTGCTCCATCTCGTCGAGGTTCTCGCGCGGCGCGAAGCTGCGCACCAGCTCGATCGTGTCCTCCGGCGTCAGGTTCGGCAGGTTCAGCGAGCGCAGCCGGCCGTGCAGACGGATGACCGGCGGCCGCCCCACCGCGATGTGGAGATCCGATCCGCGCGTTTCGACGACGGTCTCGAGCAGTTTGTCCAAGTCGACTTTCACGTCTCTCACTCCAACGCGTGCGCGATGCGCAGGATCTCGGGAATCGTGGTCAGGCCGGCGACGACCTTACGGACACCGTCGTCGAGCAGCGTCGACATGCGTCCCGTCGCCTTCGCGCGCTCGCGGATCGCACTGTGCGGTTGTCCGCGGAACACCATGTCGCGCAGGCCGGAGTCCAGCTCGAGCAGTTCGTAGACGCCCTTGCGGCCGCGGAACCCGCTCATGTCGCACTGCGGACAACCGTCGGGCCGATAGAGCCCGTGCGGCGGCAATTGCGAGCGTTGCAGGCCGACCGACTTCAATTCGGAATCCTCGGGCTGGTACGGCTGCTTGCAGTGCGGACACAGCATGCGTACGAGCCGCTGCGCGAGGATCGCCTGCACCGAGGCCGACACCAGGAACGGCTTCACGCCCATGTCGACGAGACGCGTCAGAGCCGACGGCGCATCGTTCGTGTGCAGCGTCGAGAACACGAGGTGACCGGTCAGCGCGGCCTGGATCGCGATCTCGGCGGTCTCGCGGTCGCGGATTTCGCCGACGAGGATGATGTTCGGCGCCTGGCGCAGCATCGCGCGCAGGATCTTCGCGAACGACAGCCCGATCTGGTGGCGCACCTGGCACTGGTTCACGCCTTGGAGCTGGTACTCGACCGGGTCCTCGGCCGTGATGATCTTCACGTCCGGCCGATTGAGCTCCTTCAGCGACGCGTACAGCGTCGTCGTCTTGCCGGAGCCGGTCGGACCGGTGACGAGGAAGATGCCGTTCGGGCGACGGATGATCGACTTGAAGCGCGCGTAGTCGCCGGGGTCGAAGCCGAGTTCTTCCAGCGACACGAGTCCGCGCTGCTGGTCGAGCAGACGCATGACCATCGTCTCGCCGTGGTTGCCGGGCAGGATCGACGCGCGGATGTCGAGATCGCGGCCGGAGACCTGCGCCGAGATGCGGCCGTCCTGCGGCTTGCGTTTCTCGGCGATGTCCATGCCGGCCATGATCTTCAAGCGCGACAGCAACGGCCCTTGCAGATGCGGCGGATGCGTCGCGCGTTCGACGAGCACGCCGTCGATGCGGAAGCGCACGCGGATGCGGTCGGCGAACGGCTCGACGTGGATGTCGGACGCGCGCTCTTGCAGCGCGGTCTCGATCATCTTCTGGACCATGCGGATGATCGGCGCGTCTTCGGACTCGGTCTCGGCGCTGCCGCCGACGAGCTTCGCGACGGTGTTCTCCTCGCCGATGCCGTAGACCTCGCGCATCTTCGCGCGCAGCGACGTCGGCGACGCCAGCGCGGGTTGCAGGTCCCGGTTCAGGATGAACCCGAGGTTGTCGAGCTCGAACACGCGCAGCGGATCGTCGATCGCGATGACGAGCTTGCCGCCCTTCTCGAGCAGCGGGATGAACCGGTGCTGTTCGACGGCCTCGCGGGTCGCGAGTTTGGCGAACTCTTCGTTGATCTTTCCTTTACGCAGGTCGACGTACGGCAGGCGAGCCTGCGTCGCCAGCGCCTTGGTGACCGCCTCTTCGTCGCACGAGCCGAGGGCGATCAGCGCCTCGCCGACCCGCATCTTCTTGCCCTTCTGGTACGTGAGGGCCTTGTTGACCGCCTCCTCGGTGACGACGCCTTGTTCGACGAGGATCTGGCCGAGCAGTTTTCGCGTCATGGTGCGGCGGTCGATCTCACGCTGGGGCTTGGGAGCCCGGAAAAGGACGACCGCGGCGCTGCGCGCCCTTCGCTGCCACAGGGGGCGATCGAGCCGGCACGCCGGGTCGCGGCGCACGCACGCTCGTGTATCGCCCAAGGTCGCATCGAGTAACGGCCGAGGAGAGGCGGTGATCTTAGGTTCCGGCGCGCGAACCTCTCAAGGGTCCCCGACGAATCGTCCGGCGGGCGCGAGGCCTCGTGCTCGGCGTCCATTCCTGGGGCTCGCGCGTCACGGAGTCGGCTGATAACGTCTCGCGCCTCATGCGCGGTCGAGCCTCCATCCTCGCGTTCCTCGCCGCCCTCGCCGGGTGCGCGACACCGT
>JAEUIB010000516.1 GCA_016795255.1 Planctomycetota bacterium | reverse complement strand
CGCCGCGCGCCGCAATCCGTGGAACGAGGTCGAGTGCTCCGACCACTACGCGCGCGCGATGGCGAGTCACGGCGCGTTCCTCGCCGTCTGCGGTTTCGAGCTCGACGGGCCGCGCGGCCACATCGGAGTCGCACCGCGTCTGACGCCGGACGCGTTCAAGGCGCCGTTCGTCGGCCCGAGCGGCTTCGGCACCTACGAGCAGACGCGCGACGAGAGCGGCCTGCGCGCGACCCTCTCTCCGACCCGAGGCCACGTGCGCGTGCGATCGTTCGCCGTCGAGCTCGCGAACGACTCGAGCGCTCGAGCGGTGACCGTGGTCGCCGGAGACGTCGCGACCCCCGCGCGCTTCGAACAGGAAGGTCGGCGCGTCGTCGTGACGTTCGAGCGGGACGTGTCGCTCGCGGCGGGGAACTCGCTCGCGCTGCACGTCGTGACCGGCTGATCAGCGCAGGAAGAACTCCAGCAGCGCCGCGCCGCGGTCGATGCGCAGATCCGACTTCGCGGCATGCGCCTCGTCGAACGGCCACTCGCGGACCGCGGCGATGTCCGTGCCGGTGATGACGAACGGCGTGGCCTGCGGGGACGCGCGATCGGTCTCGCTCGGGCTCACGTGATCCGACGCGACCATCACGCGCGCTTGCGGCAACGCCGCGACGGCGTCGGCGAGCGGACGAACGAGCTTGGCGTCGATCTCCTCGAGCACGGCGACCTTGCGCCGCGGATCGCGTTGATGGGACGCCTCGTTCGGCGCTTGCACGTGGACGAACACGAAGTCGTGGTCGGCGAGCGCTGCGCGCGCCGCTTCGGCCTTGGCGGTGAGGTCGGTCTCGAGATCCCCGCTGACGCCGCCCGCGTCGACGAGCGCGAATCCCGCTTTGCGCGCGACGCCGCGCGCGAGCGGCGTACCGGCGATCGCGATGCCGCGCTTGCCATGCAGCGTCGCGAAATCCGGCAGTGCGGCGTCGGCCCCCTGCCCCCACGCCCACAGGAAGTTCGCCGGGTTCTCGCCGAGGTCCACGCGGACGCGATTGACCTCGTGTTCCGCGAGCAGCCGGCGCGAGCGATCGAGCAGGACCGCGAACCGATGCGCGTCCTTGCCTTCGGGGTACATCGTCCGCACCGGTTCGCCGGTCGCGGCATAGGGCGGCGCGGTGTCGACGTCGAGGCGCGCGCCGTTCTTGACGACGACGAGGAATCGGTAGCTCGACAGTGCGTGGAAGCGGAAGCCCTCGGGTTCGAGTTCGCGGGCGAGGTCCGCCAGCAGCACGCGCGCCTCGCCGTCGGACAGTCGTCCCGCAGTCGCGTCGGCGATCAGTTCGCCGTCGAGCGTCACGAAGTTCGCGCGTAGCGCGAGGTCGTCCGCGTCGAGCGGGATGCCGGCGGCCATCGCCTCGAGCGCCCCGCGGCGCACGCGATGCGTGTCGGTGTCGTAGCCGAGCAACTTCAACAGCGCCGTGTCGGACGCCGCCGCGACGTCGTCGTCGCCGGCGACGGCGAGCGTGCCGAGACGGCCGGAACGCGCCCAGCGATCGAGATGCGGGGTCCGCGCGACCTCGAGCGGCGTCTTGCCGTCGAGGACTTTGCAGGGTGCGTCGGCGGCTCCGGCGAGGACGAGGAGGATGAACTTCATGACCGCGAATGCCAGCGGCCGACGCGACGCCGGTCAACAGGGCAGGGACGACTCCTCGCACTCGGGTCAACCGGGTTCGGCGCCCGCGGTGCCTGCGACGAGCGCGGCGATCCCCTCGGCGACGCTGCGCGGCGGGTACCGCAGGCAACTCCGCGCCCGCCCGGTGTCGAACGACAGATCCGGGGGTCGCTTCGGTACCAGGTCCGAATCGGCCAATCGGACCGCGTCGATCGCGCCGGGGTCGAGCCCGTACGCCGCGGCCACCTGTCGCCCGAACTCGACGCGCGCGATCCGGTCGGGCCCGCCGAGATGCAGCAGCGTGGTCGTCTTGTCCGTCAGCAACTCGACGATCGCGCGCACGACGTCGTCGACGAGCACGGGCGAACGGTATTCGTCGGAGAACAGCTTCGGCCGACCGCCACTGCGGATTTGCGTGACCACCTGTTCGTTCGGCGTCCGCGCTCCGCTCGGACTGGCGCCATAGACCAGCGCGAGCCGCAGGACGAGCGCCGCGGGGTGCGCGCGCCGCACCGCGACTTCGGCGTCGAGTTTGGTGCGGCCGTAGACGTGGATCGGCGACGGCTCGTCGTTCTCGGAGTAGTTGCCGCGAGCCCCGTCGAACACCTGGTCGGTCGACAGCAGGATGAACCGCGAGCCGAACGCCGCCGCGATGCGCGCGAGTTTCTCGCTGGCCGCGACGTTGACGCGCTGGGCGCGGTCGGGGTCGGATTCGCACGCGCGCAGCTCGGACATCGCGGCGGTGTGGACGACGACCTCGGGCCACGAGGCGCGGAACGCGCGCTCGATGGATGCGTCGTCCTCGAGGTCGAGCTGCACGCATTGCGCGTGGCCCTTCACCGTCGGGATCCGCGCTTCGTGCGTCGCGAACGTGCCGGTCACGGAATGTCCGTCGGCGACGAGCGTCCGGAAGAGGCGTGATCCGACGAATCCCGACGCGCCGGTGACGAGGATCTCGGTCACGGCGCGCCTCCCGGACCGAGCATGCATTGCTCGCGGATGCCGAGGTCCGCATTGAATCGGCGCTCGAGCGTCGCGTCCCCGCAGCGCACCGCGAACTCGGCCGTCACCGCGACCGGCGCGCTGCGCAGGTGGCCGCCGAAGCAGTGGAACTCGCGGTCGGACAGCACGACGTGCGCGTGCAGGAACGGCTTGCCGCTCTCGATCGCCAGGTTGCCGACCAGCGACACGAGCTCGAGCACGCCGTGGATCGTCCGATCGAGATACTGCTTCACGTCGACGTCGAAGTACGCGAGCGTGACGTCGCGGACTCCGCCGAGGCCGGTCACCGAGGCGCAGCGGACGTCGTGCTGCGCAGCGAACTCGAGCAACGCGGTGACGATCTCCTCGCCCTTGTCGACGCGGACCATCCACAAGCGATCGTCGGCGCGCAGGACCCTCATCGCGTTCCTCCTCGGGACCCGGCCATTCTGGCGATGCCGCGCGGGGTCAACCAGAAGCGGCGATCCTCGCGTTCGAGCACGAGTCCGCGATCGATCAGCGCGACGAGCTGGCGGCGCGCGGTCCGCTCGCCGATGTTCAGCGCTTCGGCGACGTCCCGCAGCGGCGCCGCGCCGAGTCGCCGCAGCGCTTCGAGGACGCGACGCTCGGCGGCGGACGGTGTGCCGGCGGACGCTCGGGCGCGGAGGGCTTTGACCTCCGCCGGACTGGCCGGGCGGCTGCTGCTGCCTTCGCGGACGTAGACGCGCCGCGCATCCCGCGAAGCGACGACGGCGCACGGCTCACCGCGGCGCGGCCGGACTCGGGCCTCGACGACGACCGCTCCGTCCACGCCGTGCTCCAACGTCTGGATCGTCAGGGACGGCTCGATGCGGGTGCGCGCAAGATCGCGCAGTCGAGTGGCGACGTCGTCCGGCTCCCGGACCCCGCACACGCTGCCGTCGTTGCGAACACCGATGAACAGCGACCCGCCGTTGCCGTTCGCGAACGCACACAACGTCGCAGCCGCCCGATCGTGCTGCGGAAGGCGTTCCTTCCATTCGAGTTCCGGGCCTTCGGCGGTTCCGAACATGGCCGAAGACTGTAGCGCGCGAGCAGCGTCGCCCCGGCTCGGCTATCGATCCGCCGTGCGTAAGAACCTCTCGCTCTCCCTCGTCCTGGGTGTCGTCGCGGTCGCAGGAGTCGTCGCATTCGTCGGGTGGAAGGCATCCGGCGGGTGGTCGAGCGTTCCGTCGTCGCCGACCGTCGCTCGCGTCCACGCGGCCGCGGAGCGCATGCGCCAAGAGCCATCCCGCTCGCTCGGACCGCCGGACCCCCGCCGCGCGGAGGCCCTCGCGCGACTCGGTCAGGGTGATCACGGCGGTGCGCTCGAGTTGCTGAAGTCGATCCAGCGCAGCCGGCCCGACGACATCGAGTCGGTCTTCTACGAGGCGCTCGCGCTGAAGGAATCGAAGCGCTACTCCGAGGCCAAGGTCGCGCTCGAACGCGTGCTCGACGCGCCGCCCCAGTTCCGTCGGCCGTGGACCGCCCTCTATTACTACGGCTGGGTGCTGCTGTACGCCGGCGACGCGGACGGAGCGCGAGCAGCGTTCACCGCATTCCTCGAGTTCGACCCGGACGAGCCCGATGCCCACTTCGGGATCGGGCTGCTGGACCTCGATCGGCCGGATCTCGATGCGGCCGAATCCCGCTTCCGCACCGCGATCACACTCGCCGAGGCCGGGATCCGCGGCGGGAAGTCGAAGCTCGTCCCCGATCTCGCGAAGAGCAAGGCTCGCCTGGCCGAGGTCCTGTTCGAGCGTGATCGCAACGCCGAGGCACGCGATCTGTTGCGCGAGGCGTTGAAGCTGGCGCCGCAGGCTCACGAGGCCTGGTACCTGTTGCATCGAGTGTCCAAGAAGCTCGGCGACTCCGCAGGAGCCGCCGAGGCGCTCGCCCGCCACGCAGCCACGAAGCCCGCGTGCGAACCGAAGAGTCCCTGAGGCCTGACATGGTTCGAATCCTGGTCCGCGCCGCGCTCCTCGGAGCCGCGGTCGCTCTCTCGGCGTGCGGCGACTCGTCGCCGCACGCGAGCCTCTCGTTCCGCGACGTGACCGCGGACAGCGGGCTTTCGTTCGTCACGACGTCGGGCGCGACACCGTCCACGCAGTTGCTCGAGGTGAAGTCGGGCGGGCTCGCGCTGATCGACTACGACGCCGACGGCGACGACGACGTGTTCGTGCCGAACGGCGCGACGCTCGAATCGCCGCGCAAGGGTCCGGGATGTCGCCTGTTCCGCAACGACGGCGATCTGAAGTTCGTCGACGTCACGGCCGCGGCGGGGTTGACGTTCGACGGATTCGGCATGGGTGCCGCCGTCGCCGACGTCGACGGGAACGGCTTCGACGATCTGTACGTCACGGCCTACGGCAGGGACGCGCTGTGGCTGAATCGCGGCGGGCGCTTCGAGGACGCCACGGACGCCGCCGGCCTCGGCGACGAAGCCTGGAGCGTCGCTGCGAGTTTCGGCGACCTCGACGGCGACGGGGACCTCGATCTGTACGTCGCGAACTACGTCCGATTCGATCCGGCGCGGCCGCCGGCGAAGACCTACTTCCTCGGTGCGCACGTGTTCGGCGGGCCGCTCGGACTCGAGGCCGAGCCCGATCGCGTCTACGAGAACGTCGGCGAGGGTCGATTCCGGGACGTGACGGAGGCCTGGAGCTTCGCCGCCGTGCCCGCGAGTTTCGGGCTCGGCGTCGTCGTGCTCGACTTCGATGGGGACGGTCGGCAGGACGTCTTCGTCGGCAACGACTCGCAGCCCAACTTCCTGTTCCGGAATCTCGGCGCCCAGCGTTTCGCCGAGATCGGCGTCGATGCCGGCATCGCGGTCGGCGACGAAGGTTCCGGACAAGCGACGATGGGGATCGCCGTCGGCGACGTCCGCGGCGACGGGTTGCCTTCGGTGTTCACGACGAACTTCATGAACGACGTGAACACGCTGCACGTGAACGTCGGCGGCATGCAGTTCGAGGACAAGACGAAGCGCTTCGGTCTCGCACTCGTGTCACGACCGTTCCTCGGCTGGGCGACCGCGTTCGTCGATGCGGATCTGGACGGCGCCGAAGACCTGATCGTGTTCAACGGGCACATCTATCCGAAGGAGATCACGGAGCCGCGCGGTTGGCAGCGCGAGCAGGTGCCGCTGATGTTTCGGCGCGTCGGCGAGCGCTTCGAGCGTGTCCTCGCGGACGTCGGAGGATCGTGGGTCGACGAGGCCCATTGCGATCGCGGCGCCGCGTTCTCGGATCTCGATGGCGACGGAGACGTCGACATCGTGGTGTCCGAACTGAACGGGCCGATTCGCGTCCTCCGCTCCGAGGCGAGCGGACATTGGTGCTCCGTCGAACTGCTCGATCGGACCACTCCGACGAACGCACGCGGCATCGGTTCGAAGGTCACGCTGATCGACGGAGCCGGCACGCGGCGAACGCGGTGGATCCAACCCGCCGGCAGCTACGCGTCCAGCAGCGGGCCGCGCGCGCAGTTCGGCGTGCCCGACTCCAGCGGAACATGGGCGCTCGAAGTGACGTGGCCGGACGGATCGAAGCAGTCGGTCGCCAGCGTGCAGCACGACGCCCGAGTCCGCGTCGAGCGCGTGCGCTGACGACGCGGTGCGCGCCCGCGGACACGCCGATCGGTAAGGCGCTCAGCGCGGTTTCGTCAGCGCGTCGAAGTCCCACTCGAGCGTCGTGCCGTCGACGCTCGACGTGAACAGGCGCTTGCCGTCGGCGGAGAAGTCGATGCCGAGCGTCGGTCCCTCGTGTCCGTCCAGCGTGGCGACGCGCGAGCCGTCCGCGAGATTCCACAGGACCACGTCGAGTTCCGACTCCGCGCTGCTGACGAGCCAGCGCCCGTCCACGGAGAACGCGACGTCCTTCACGCGGCCCTGCGCAGCGACCCAGGCGTTCGATTCGGTCCCGGTCGCGCGGTCGTAGAGATGGACCTTCGAGTCCGCGGCGGCGACGGCGATGAGCTTGCCGTCCCGCGAGATCTCGATCGACTGGATCGGAGCGCGCGGGGATTCGATCGTGCGCAGCGGCTTGCCGTCGGTCCCGCTCCAGCAGAACAGCGTGCTGGCCGCCGTCCACAGCTCCGCGTCGTCCGGCGACCACGCGACCCCGGTCACGAACTTCGACTCGTGCGTGACTCGGAACAGCTCCTCGCCGTCCGCTGCGCGATAGACGCGAACCGTGCCGTCCGCGAACGACACGGCCAGCCGGTTCCCATCGCTGGTGAACGCCGCGGCGAGCGACGCGACCTCGCCGCCCTCGATGCGACGCATCTCGCCGCGGCCCGCGTCCGCCCACAACGGGACGAACGAGTCCTGGCCCACGGCGACCAAGGTCCGTGTCGAGGGTGCGTACGCGAGCTGGAACACGAACCCGCCCATGACCTTCGTCCGGCTCTGCGGCTTTCCGTCCGACCACACGATGACGTCGCCGCCGTAGCTCGACGTCACCAGCGTCTCCGCGTCGACGGGAATCGCGCTCGAGACCGGCCGCTGATGTCCGGTGGCTTCGAACACGCTCTCGAGGGTCTCCGCGTTCCAGAGCCCGAGATTCGCGTCGAAGCTGCCGGTCACGATCGTCTTGCCGTCGGGCGAGTATGCGATCGAGCGGATCCCCGTGGCGTGCGCATCGATCGACTGGACGACTTCGAACGTGGTCGGATCGACGAGCGCGAACCGCGTGTCGTTGCTGCCGACCGCGATCGTCTTGCCGTCGGGCGAGTAGCGCAACGCGATCGCCGCGGTGTCGTGGACCTTCTTGCTCGTCTCGAGCGACTTCCGAGCGACGTCGACGACGAAGATCGATCCGTCGGTCGCACCACAGATGAGCTTCGATCCGTCGGGAGAGAACACCATGCTCGGGAACAACACGTCGGGGATCGGGAGTTCGACCACGTCGGGCTCGTCGTCCAGCGTCGTCAGGACGATCGCGCCGTCGTACTTCATGTGGCCTTTCTTGGTCTGCCGTCCGTACGCGATCCGGTTGCCGTCCGGGCTCCAGGCGACGCTTCGCGCGACCCCCTTCTCGATCGGGAGCGCACGCAGGAGTCGGCCGTCGGTCACGGCGTCGTAGACGTGAACGGCATTCAATGCGGGACCGTACGCGGCCACGCGAGACACGGTCGCGTCGACCGCGAACTGGTCGACCGCCGCGGTCGCGCGGAACACGGGCTTCTTCTCCTGCAGGTCGAATCGACCGAACGCGTTCGCGCCGTCGGACACGAGCACGTAGCGCGGATCGGGACAGAACGTGATGCCACCGATCGCGTACCCGTAGAGATCGACGATGCGTTCGATCTCTTCGCCCGTCGCGGCATTCCAGACTCGGATCGTGCGGTCGAATCCGCCCGACAGGATCCTGGACCCGTCCGGATGGAACGCGACCGCGCCGATCGATCCTGCGTGGGAGAAGGCCCGAGAGCCGTAGCGCGCGACGCTCATCGGCGGCGGTCCGCTCGGGACGACGACGTGCGGAGTCGGGAAGTCGTCCTGCGCGAGGACCGAGGCGGTCGGAACGACGGACGACGCGGCGAGGACGACGATGGTGACGAGGGCGCAGGGTGTGATCGATCGCATGCGGAACGAGTCCGTTCGGAGGACGTGGGGCGAGGTCTCTGGAAATGGAACCGGCGCGCGCCGCTTGCGCGCCGCGCGCCGATTCTAGATCGAACCGTTCTCGCGGTTACGGCTGGCCCGTGAAGCCGCGCTGATAGCGACCGAAGTCGGCGAGGTCGAAGTCGCCGTCGAGATCGCTGTCACCGATGGTGCCCGCCGCGTCCGCATTGAAGCTGCCGGCCGCCGGACCCGTGAACAGGGGCTTCAGGAAGAACCAGTCGATGTCGTCGCGGTCGTTGTCGCCGTCCACGTCGAACTCGAGTCGACCGAGCGAATCGAGGAACGCGACGACCTTGGCCTGATCCGCCGGCGACAGGGCCTGGTACGCGTTGCGCGACGCGGCCGCCTCACCGTCGTGGAACCCGACCGCCTGATTGATCAGCGTCGAGAACGAGCCCGAGTTGACGCGACCGTCGTGGAGCAGGACGTTGCGGAAGCGGACGCCCCACAGGGCGGACGTGCGCATTTCCTTCTCCGTGCCCTGACCCTGGACGATGCCGTCACCGAGCGAGCCCATGTCGTGCAGCAGGAAGTCCGAGTACGGGTGGATGACCTTCCCGCTCAGCGCCGCTTCCGGCGCCGCACCGGTCACGAACGTCGTCACGTGGCAATCCGCGCAACCGACCTGGTTGAACAGCACCTCGCCCGACATCGTGCCTTGCGGCGGCCACTGCGGCGGAACCGCCAGCAGACGCTGGAAGTCGTCCCAGCGATCGATGATGCGCTGGCCGACCGGAGCGTTGTCTTCCGGATCCGCGACCGTGTCGAACACGGCGAGCAACGCACCGTTGCCGTTCGGGGCCTGCTCGGTCGGAACGAGATGGTTCGTGATGCCCATCTCCATCAGACCGGCGTCGCCCGAGAACGTCAGCATCGTCGCCACCTGGGCCTTCCAGCCGAAGCGACCGACGACCTGCGGACCCAGCGGATCCTCGAGCTTCGTCACCATGTGCGCGATGCCCGAGACGTTCGGCGACGGCGGATTCGCGGCCAACGCGAGCAGCGTCGCATCCGGGATCGCCTGGACGAAGCCCGCACCGATCGCGCTCGGCGTGACGCGGCTCGCGGTCACGTCGGCTTGCGGCGGCACGAACTCCTGGACGTTCGGGTCGATCGCCTGGACCTGCAGCAAGCTGCCGCCGAGCGAGTCGAGCGCGTCGAACGGATTCGGTCCGTTCGCGGCCTTGCCGAAGCGCGTGACGAACTTGTTCGACGCGCCACCGATCGCGGGCGTCGAGTGGCAGGTCGCGCAGCTGTCGTCGTTGAAGATCGGACCGAGACCGTCGGCAGCATTGAACTGACGCTTGAACTGCGTCTTGCCGAGGGCGAACCGATTCAACTCCGCCGCCGTGAGGCCGTGGGCGGGCTCGCCCATCCGAACCTGGAGTTCCTGCGCTTGCGCGATCGATCCCGTGACGAGTGCGGCCACCACGAGACTGGTCGAAGTGATGAGTTTGGTTTTCATGGGTGTGTTTCCTTCGTTCAGTTCTTCGTGGGCCTTACGGGACGATCTGGACCGTCGCAGCGTCGCTGGCGAAGTCACGCGCCGTCGTCAACCACGCATGGCTGATCTTCAGGCCGACGGCGGCCGGCGAGGCACCCACGGGCAACTGGAACGCCGCGTTCGCGAGACCGAGCGCGTTGGTCGAGCCGACGTTGCCCGTCAGGAGCACGTTCGTCGGATTCGCGACCAGGAAGTTGAGGTAGGCATCGGGGTTCAGCGGCAGGGTGACGTTCGGACCGAGCGACACGCCCGGGCTCGTTCCGCGGACGGAGCCGAGCAGGACGTACGGACGGTTCGCCCACGGCAGACCACCGTTCAACGCGAGAGCGACCGGAGAGGGTGCGCTCGCGGAGACGGTCGCGACGTTCGCGGTCAACGCGGACACCTTGACGGTGAGGTTCGTCACCGTGTTGTTCGTCGTCTTCTCACAGGCCCAGAACGGGAAGCCCGTCTCGCCCTGCTTGATGACGTTCGCGTCGACGTTGGTCAGCGCGAGCGTGTACGAACCGGTGTAGATCGGGGCGGTCAGCGTGCCCTTGACGACGATCAGCGAGTTGCCCGGCTTCGCCAGGCCCGTGATCACCGTGCCGATCGGAGCCGACGCGAACACGTTGTTGATCGTGTTCTGCGCGCCACCGATCTGCAGCAGGTTGCCACCGGACACCGTGCCGCCGAGGCCCGCCGGGTTCGAGAACCCGGCCGGAGCGACGAAGTTCAGCATCGGGCTGGTGTTGGGTTCCGCGGCCTTCGTCAGCGGACCACCGGAGAAGTTGGCATCGAAGCGGAAGTACGCGAGACCTTCGTTCGCGTTGTCCGAGAGGTCGGCGACGACCTCGTAGTTCACCGTCGCACCCGGAGCCACCACGATCGTGGAAGTTCCGCCGGAGCGAGCGGTCAGATTGAGGTCGGTGGCTTGGGCCACTGAACCCGCGAGCAGGGCGATCGACACGAGACTGAGTCGTTTCATGAAACACCTGGTTGCGGAAACGGTCGGTTCGGGAAACCTCGAATCGCGCGGAAGGGGCCCGTGCGACTCGCTCACCACTTCGAACGGCCGAGGAAGACCGCTGCTCCGCGGAACTCGACACAACTCGGGCACGGAGCGTTCAGGCGCGACGCGCGGGAGGTGGACTGGTCGGGTTCGGGACGACGGAGTAGAGGCAGAGTTGGGAGCGCAACTCGGTCCGGACAAGGTGGCGAGAAAGGACGGGGGGACTGTATGCCACGTTTTGGAGTCGGTCAAGGCGACCGGAACAGGTGGTTTGGATTTCGGACCGGGGGCTCGGAAAAGACACACGGCCCTCGGGACCTTTCGATCCCGAGGGCCGTGTCTCACGAACCGGTGTGCGTGGCCGCCGGTTCGAACTCAAAGTCGCTTCAGTTGGCCGGATAGGTCATCTTGACCGCGTTCGACGTCTCGTAGTTGCCGTTCGCCTTCGCGATGACGTACTGGACGTAGAGGTCGAAGTTGACCGGCGACGCGGCGCCCGGGACCGGCAACGCGAGGCTGCCGTCCGCGGCCGTGCCGAGACCGATCATGAACCACACCGGGAACGCCGCGAGCGTGTTGTTGATCGCGGGGACGAACACCGGCGAGCTCGACAGCGACACGAACAGGTACGCCGGGCGCAGCGGCTCGGCCGACGTCAGCTGCATCACCGCATCGTGGCCGAGCGTCAGGTTGCCACCGCAAACCGTCAGGTTCGCCGTGGAGCCCGCGCTCTTGAACCCGATGCTCGGCTGGCAGACCGGAGCCGGATCGAGCTTGTTCGTCCAGACGAACAGGCCCTGCATGTTGCCGAGGACGAGGTCGGTGTCGCCGTCGTTGTCGACGTCGAACGGCGCCACGTCGTGCATGTTGGCGAGGTCGTTGCCGACCATGCCCTTCACGCCGCGCCAGCCCGTCGACATCGAGGTCGACGACAGTTCGCGCTCGTGCTTCAACGCGATGTTGAACGCGCCCGGCGTACCACCCTTGTTGTGGTAGATCGCCATGATGCCGCTGCCCGTACCCTCGTTGATGTCGACGTCGACGTCGCAGTGCGCCGTGTCCATCCAGCCGTCGTTGTTCGCGTCGAACATGATGTTGTCCGAATCGAACCCGGTGTCACCACCGGCGGCGAACTGATACGTGTTGTACGCGCTCCACGTCACGCGACCGAGGCCGTCGTTGCCGGTGTTGAACCGGAAACCGTCCGAACCGTCGTCCGACATGATCAGGTCGAGCTTGCCGTCCTTGTTCAGGTCGCCCGTGTTGACGTGGTACGGCGCGTTCGTGTGGAACACGTGGTGGATGTTGAAGAAGCCCTTGTTCGCCGGGTTGTTGTAGATCGCCGAGATGTTCTGCGGCGGGTTCAACGCGGTGTCCTTGATGACGTCGTTCGCGCCGTCCTGGTTGAAGTCGGCGATCAGCGAAGCCATCGAGAACGCGGACAGCAACATGCCGCTCGTCATGCGACCCGAGCCGATCGACTGGTCGGTGAAGAAGCCCGGGTTGCTGGCGCCGCCGTTGATCCACAGACGGTCGTTCAGGTCGTTCGCGCCCGGTTCACCCGAGCCGCCCGCACCCGACGAGTCGTAGTCGCCGAAGAACAGGTCCGGATAACCGTCGCCCGTGAGGTCGCCGGCCGCGACCGAGCAGAACCGCGGGTTCTGCGGGTTGCCGCCACCGTTCAGCATCTGCGGCGAACGGCCAGCTTCGAACTTGAGGCCGAGCCAGTTGCCGTTCACGTCGTCACCGCGGTTCATGTAGATGCGCGGGTGGCCGATGTGCTTCGGATCGCCGTCGGAGATCGTCGTCGCGGTCACCACGTCGAGCCAACCGTCCTGGTTGAAGTCGGCGAGCTGAGCGTCGCGATCGTTCGTCGCGGTGTTGAAGCCGTTGTCGCCGCCGACGTCGGTCAGCGTCGCGTACTGCGCCGTCTTGTCGGTCAGCACGCCGTTGTAGTTCATCAACAGGTAGTTCGTGCGCTTGCCCGGCGAGGTGAACGCCTGCTTGCGGACGACGACCAGGTCGATCCAACCGTTCTTGTCGAGGTCGCCCCACGCGAACTCGACTTCCGTCGACTGCGACGAGATTCCCGTCACGGTCGGGTCGAGGCGGGTCGCCGTCGAGTTCTGGTATTCGGCCCACTGAACGTTCAGCTGCGCTTGCGCGCCGGATGCGGCGACCAGCGTGATCACGCCGGCCGACACGAAGAGCTTCGCACTCGAGAACATAACTCTCCCTTGAGAAAAACTACGGGCCACACGGACGCTTCACGCGAGGCGGCGGGAGACCGGACGCAGCGAGACTCGAGACCGGCCTGGAGAGAGGAACCTGTTGGCAGGTCCAGGTCGCGGGATCACTCGAACCAGCAGCTTCCGTCGCTTCGCGGAGTTGGGTTGGACGGGGTCGTGAATCGTCCGTGCAGGGTTTGTGGACGGCGGGAGTGTATGCCACGACTGGCCAGCTTTCAACCGGTGGAGCGCTTGTCGCACCCGGGCGCTCCGGGGTCGAAACACGCCCGCTCGGCCCACCCCATCCGCGCCACCCACCGGACGACCGGTTCTCCAGGCCGGGCGTTCCTCTATTAATGGCGCACCGGCCGAATGGCCGATCATGGCCGTCGGTCGGAGGATCGGGTCGGTTCCGTCCGACACCCGCCTCCGCTCAGCCGACTCGGAACGTGCAAAAAATCTGAATCGCACGGAGGATCTCCCGCGTGTCCCCTCTCTCGGTGGTCAATCCGTTCCGAAGCGTCGGCGGCGTCGGGAACCCGAAAGGCGTCGAGCCGACGCTGATGGTGCTGTTCGGCGCGACCGGTGACCTGGCGAAGCGCAAGATCATCCCGTCGATCGCGAACCTCGCGCAGAACGGGCTGCTGCCGTCCGCCTTCGCGCTGCTGTGCGTCGGCCGAACCGACCAGACCGACGACGCGTACCGCGCGGAGTTGAAGTCGACGCTCCGCGAGTTCGCGCACGGCGTTCCGGTCGAGGTCATCGACGCGTTGCTGCGCAACGTGTTCTTCGTGCGGTGTCCGCCGGACGATCCGAACTCGGTGCGCGTGCTGGCCGAGCGCATGGTCGGCATCGATCGCGACCGCGGGACTCGCGGCAATCGCCTGTTCTACTTGTCGACGCCGCCGTCCGCGTTCTTCCCGATCCTCGAGTTGCTCGGCCGCGTGCGGACCCAACCCGGCGCCAACCCCGACCGCGCGTCGTACCGCGTGATCCTCGAGAAGCCGTTCGGCCGCGACCTCGAGACGGCGATCGATCTCAATCGGCGGCTGCTCGACGTGTTCCGCGAGCACGAGATCTACCGCATCGATCACTACCTCGGGAAAGAGACGGTCCAGAACGTCCTCGTGCTGCGCTTCGCGAACTCGATCTTCGAGCCGCTGTGGAACCACCGCTACATCGACCACGTGCAGATCTCGGTCGCCGAGACGCTCGGCGTCGAAGGACGCGGCGGTTACTACGAGGAATCCGGCGCGCTGCGCGACATGGTCCAGAACCACATCCTGCAGCTGTTGTGCCTCGTCGCGATGGAGCCCCCCGCGGCACTCGACCCCGAGTCGATCCGCGACGAGCGCCGCAAAGTCCTGCGCAGCATCCGCCCGATCCTCCGCGACGACGTCGATCTGTTCGCCGTGCGCGGCCAGTACGGGCCGGGTTCGATCGGTGGCAAGCGCGTCCCCGGCTATCGCGAGGAGCCGAGCGTGAAGCCGAACTCGCGCACCGAGACGTACGCGGCCGTCCGCTTCGACATCGACAATTGGCGCTGGGCGGGCGTGCCGTTCTATCTGCGCACCGGCAAGCGCCTGCCGAAGAAGGTCAGCGAAGTCGCGATCGTGTTCCGCGACATCCCGCACCGATTGTTCGACGCTCAAGGGCCCACCGAACTCGACGCGAACGTGCTGTCGCTGCGCATCCAGCCCGACGAGGGCATCGCGCTGAAGTTCGGCACCAAGGTGCCGGGCTTCGACATGCGCGTGCGTCCGGTGAAGATGGACTTCCAGTACGGCGCCGCGTTCGGCGTCGCTCCGCCCGAGGCGTACGAGCGGTTGCTGCTGGACGCGATGCTCGGCGATCCGACGTTGTTCATCCGCGGCGACATCGCCGAAGACGCGTGGCGACTCGTGATGCCGATCGTCGACGTCTGGGCGAACTCGACGCCCGAGGGTTTCCCGAACTACGAGTCCGGGTCGTTCGGCCCCGCTGCGGCCGACGAGATGCTCGAGCGCGACGGCTACTCGTGGCGGAGGTTCTGAGCCTTGGCCACGCCGGACGTCGTTCCCGTCGGACCTCCCATCGCCATCGATCCCGCGCGGATCGCGCAGGCATTGCGCGAGCTGTGGAAGGACGCGGAGCAGCAGGATGACGGCGCCGAGCACGCGCTCGTCCGCGCGTGCGGACTGACGCTGATCGCGATCGCTCCGCACGGCGCGGAGTTCCAGCGTGTGCGCGCCGACGTCGCCGAGTCCACCGGAACCGTGCCCGCGCGGACGATCCTCTTCGAGATCGGCGCCGAC
>JAEUIB010000512.1 GCA_016795255.1 Planctomycetota bacterium | reverse complement strand
GATCGAGACGCAGAAGACGGTGACGTGCGACGACGCGACGAACTGCGGCGTCGAACTCATGCGGACGTTCCACGAGCGGCCGCCGAACGACACCGTCGAGATCGACACCAGATCCGCTTCGGCGGCCTCGTCGTCGCTTGCACCGGCGGGCGTGGCGGCGTCGGGATCCAGCATCGCGACGTCGAGCTCCCGCTCCGCCGTCTCGTCGAGCTCGGAGAATGCCGTCGCCGCGACGATCGGCATGTAGATCCACCCGACGACCGCGTCCGCCCGCTCGGCAACCGTGACCGGCACGGTTCCGGTTCGCCCGGTGCCGTCCCGGCCGTTCCGATAGACGGGCAGGATCGCGAGGAAGCCCGTCTCGCGCGAAGCCGACTCCAGCAGCTCGATGGTGTCGGACGCGACGACGGTTCCCGTGCGCGTGGCGTGTTCGATCGCTTCGTCGACGACCGGAACGGTCGCGTACTCGGCGTCGATGCGCACGTCGCTCGCGGGCCGAGGCTCCATGAACTTCAGGGTCACGCGTTCGGCGCGCGGCGTCGTCGATGCGTCGGCGCCGGGCTCCGGTGCGGGCGGCGGCTGCGCGGCGTCGCGCTCCAAGTACCCGATGCCGAGCGCGCCGGGGAATTCCTTGTCCAGACGCCAGGTCGCGACGAGGCGCGCGAACTCGTCGCCGTCGACAGACGCGCTACCGACGAACACCGCCTTCACTGCTTCCAGTCCGAACTGGTAGCGATGGACGCGGTCGTTCCACTGGGTCACGACGCGCTCGGTCAACGCGTCGAAGTGCGCGCCGTCGACTTGGCGTTGCTCGCGGGCGATCCACAGCACGGATGCCACCGTCAACACGACGACGGCGAGCGCGGCACACCACGCCGACGCGGGGACGCGCTCGCGATGCCAATCACCGACTCGCGACCCTCCTCGAGTGCAATGCGGTGCGCGCCGGGCAAGCCCGGTCGCCGAATCGACGAGTCGAAGTGCGCGCGTACGTGGCATGTCCTGACCGAGCCCGCAGTTCGCTCGAAACGACCGCGGAAGTCTTCGCGTCCACGTCCGTCATCGGCTGGTTCCGGCGGCCTCCTTGAGGCTTGTCGGGCTCCGCATCACGAAGCGGTACAGCCCGGTGCGCGCCGCGAGGATCAACGTCGTCCGTTCGGCGTCCGTCCACGCGAAGTTCGCGGCGAGTTCCGGGGCGACGATCGAACCGAGGTGGACTCCGTCCGGCGACAGGACGTGGATCCCGCCGGGCCCGGAAACGAACACGTTCCCGGCGCGGTCGACCTCGAGCCCGTCGAGCGCCTCGTCACCGGGGAAGCCCTGCGTGAAGTCGAAGAACACTTCGCTCGCCGTCGCCTGCCCCGACGCGTCGATCGCGAACCGACGCACCTGTTTCGCCGTCGTGTCCCAATTCGCGACGTAGAGGAATCGCTCGTCGGGCGAGAACACGATGCCGTTCGGACCGGTGAACTCCTTCGACACCACCGTGAGCCGTCCGTCCTTCAGGCAGTAGATGCCGCAGAAGTCGAGCTCGCGCGCGGGATCGTCGAAGAGCTCGGGCAGACCGAACGGCGGGTCCGTGAAGAACAGCGCGCCGTCGCTGCGATACGTCAGGTCGTTCGGCGAGTTCAGACGCTTGCCGTCGAAGCGATCGCACAGCACGGTCAGCGCGCCGTTCTTCTCCATGCGCGACACGCGGCGGTTGCCGTGTTCGCACACCGTCAGTCGTCCGCTCGCGTCGAGCGCGAGTCCGTTGCTGCCGGGTTGTCGGTAGCGACCGATGTCGACACCGGCGTACCCGCTCTTCGTGCGAGCCACCGACACTCCTTCGTCCTCGCTCCAGCGGTAGATCACGTTGCGGTTCGGATCGCTGAACAGCACGTCGCCCGAATCGAGGACGACCGGTCCTTCGCAGAACGTGAAGCCGGTCGCGACGCGCTCGAGGCGCGCGTCGTCGGCGACGATCGTGGCGAACTTCGGATCCACTGAACGAATCGAGAACGGCACGTCCTCGGCGCGCCGCCAGCGCTCCGGCCGGACGACGTCGAGCGTCGCGGACCGGATCCACACGTAGTTCTCGGGAGGCATCGACAGCGGCGCGTTCGCGGCGAACACCGCGATCGAGAACTCCTGGCCGGCGCGTGCGGCGCGCGACAGGACGACTCGCTGCGCGGCGTTCCATCCCGCGGCGACCGAACCGCCCGTCTGACCGAGCTTCGGTTGCAGCATGCCCTCGACCCAGATCTCGGCGAGGTCGTCGACGACGAGTTCGAGCACGACCACGGAGCCGTCGACCGGCGTCGTTCCGATCGTCTCCGGAAGGCGCAAGTGCAGTCGGTACCAGACCGCGCTCGACCGTCCCGTGCCGACACGCGTCTCCAGCCGATCCGCGGGCAGCTCGCGCCACGACGCGTCGTCGAAGTCGGGCGACTGGGCGCGAGGCTGCGGCTCGAGCGTCGTGATCGGTGCGCCGGACGGCTTGGCGTCCGCTCCGGGCTCGCGGAATGGGACCGGTTCGAACGTGACGTCGTGGACGCGCCAGCGCGCTCCGACGAGGTTCGCGCCGTCGAGGGTCCTCAGGTCGACGCACGCGTCGGCCTCGTTGCGGACCCATCCGTTCACCGCGGGCCCGTTGCCGGCGTCGGACGCCGCGACCATCGCGCCGAATGCGAAGCCGAGTGCGAAGAGGTTCATCGCATCACTCTCCGCACCGTTCGACGAGGCCGGTCCAATGGTGGTCCGCGTCGTGACTCGAACGCGCGACGTCGAGGTTCCACAGCCGGTAAGCCTCCGGCGTGTGCTGGAGGACGAGCCGCCCATCGACGATCTGGAAGACGTGGACGTTGACCGGCGACACCTTGTCGATCGACGCCGCGTAGCCGCAGTACCCGCCGTACTTCGGGACGTACTTCGCCGGATCGCGCTCGAACAGGTCGAGGTGTTCCTTGGACGCGAAGCGATACGTCGCGCCGTCGAACGTCCGGCTGAACTCGGGCTTGCCCGGGATCGGACGGTGGTCCGTGAAGTACGCGACGGGATCGTGACCCTCGAGCGCGACGCCGTCGTCGTCGACGTTCACGAGTCGCTTCTGCGGGGACGCGTTCTCCTCGACCAGGCCCGGCCAGTTCGCGTCGGCGCGCTTCAGGTTCGCGGCGACGTCTTCGTGCCACAGGTTCCACGCGCGCTCGTTGTGCTGCAGCACGAGGCGACCATCGAGGATCTCCCAGTACCGCGGATCCACCGGCGACAGCTTGTCGATCGAGACCGCGTAGCCGCACCAGCCGCCGAACGCCGGCGCGTACTTCTGCGGATCCGCTTCGAACATCGCCAAATGGTCTTTCGACGCGAACTGGTACGTGCCCCCTTGCCACGTCGTTCGATGGTCGGGATCGCCCGGCACCGGCTTGCCGTCGGTGAAGTAGGCGACCGGGTCGTAGCCGTCGATCACGAGGCCGGCCGCGTCGCGATTCACGAGGTATCGCGGCTCGTCGATGCCGTCGACGGACGCCGACGGGGACGACGCGCACGCGAACGCGAGCAGCCATGAGCTGGCGAGGACAATGGACATCGGTTTCATGCGGAGACTCCGGAACGAGACGTGGGTTGGTGATCGGGATTCATTTGTCGGGACGGTCGCCAGCCGTCGGGTCGAGCGCGCGAGCGCCGGCGATCGCGAGGAGTTCGTCCTGGTCCGCGGAAGCGGCGCCGGAAACACCGATCGCGCCCACGACGTGACCGTCGACGCGGATCGGCACACCGCCCTTCAGCGGCGTGAAGTCTTGCAGCGTGTCGGCGAGGTCGATCAGCGGAGTGCGACCGTCGCGGATCGACGTCTCGAACTTCGCCGTCGGGAACCCGAACGACGCGGCGGTGAACGCTTTGCCGACGGCCACCCGGGACGACGCGGGGAACGTGCCGTCGATGCGCTCGAACGCGACGAGATTGCCGGCCTCGTCGACGACCGCGAACGCGCCGGTCGTCGCGAGTTCGCGCGCCCGCAGCACCGCCGCGGCGACGACGCTGCGCGCACCGTGGAGCGTCAGTGTCGCGCGGTCCGCGACCGAGGCTGGCTCGACCGTGGTCGGCTCGTCTCCCTGCGGCGTGACGAAACAGGACGCGATCAGACTCGCACCGACGACGAGCGAACGGAACATCAGCGACTCCTTGGACTTCCGAACGGGTGGACGCGGGCCGTTCCGATGCACCCGCGTTCCCCGGGTTTCGGTCCATTCGCCGGCCGCCAAGAAAAAAGCGCCAACCCCCCTGGCAGACATACCCGGTGGGGGTATAAGACGGGCCGACGCACCGATACCCCCACCGGGTATCAGGACACCGGGAGCTCCGATCCATGCCGCGCTCGACGAACTCGACCCCATCCACCCCGTCCGCCCCGTCCACGAAGAAGTGCTGCTCGGCACCACCCGCCGAAGCTGAAGGCGGCGGCGAGCGCAAGACGGCCCACGTCGACGTCGAGGCGCGCCAGCGCAACCTGCTACGCCTGCGTCGCATCGAAGGTCAGGTGCGCGGCGTGATGAAGATGGTCGAGGACGACCGCTACTGCGCCGACGTGCTCGGCCAGATCACGGCGGTCCAGGCGGCGCTGAAGGCCGTCGGGGTCGAGTTGCTGCGCCACCACTTGAAGCACTGCGTCGCCGATGCCATGCGCCGCGGGGACGTCGACGCCGTCAGCTCCGAACTCTGCGACCTGTTCGAGAAGGGAGTCCGGTGATGAACGCGACCGTGACCCGAACTCGGCCCACCGCTCCAGCGGCGACCCCGACGACGTCGGCGGACGCCGGGCGCTTCGATCTGCCGATCGAGGGGATGTCGTGCGGCGCTTGCGCCGTGCGGATCGAGAAGGCACTGGCGTCGCAGGCCGGCGTGAACTCAGCCGGAGTCAACTTCGCGACGGCGCGCGCGACCGTCGCGTTCGATCCGCGACGCACGAATCCGCAGCGCATCGCCGACGTCGTCCGCGAACTCGGATACGTCGTGCCGCAGCAGGCGCTCGATCGCGAACAGGCTCGCGCGGTCCGCACCGACGAAACGCGCGCGCTGGGACGACGGACGCTCGTCGCCGCGGCGTGGACGGTTCCGCTCGTCGTGCTCGCGATGTCGCACGGCGCGATCGCGGCGTTCGAGACGCTGCCGTTCCGGATCGCGCAGGCCGTGCTCGCGGCGCCGGTCGTCTTCGTGTTCGGCGCTCCGTTCCATCGCGGCGCGTGGAAGGCGCTGCGCCAGCGCACCGCGGACATGAACACGCTGGTTTCGGTCGGCACGGCGACGACGTACTTCGCATCGCTCGCCGCGCTGCTCTGGCCGGCCGCGTTCGCGACCGCGGGCGGTCACGCCCCGCTGCATTTCGAGGCCGCGGCGACGATCGTCACGCTGGTGCTGCTCGGCCGCTGGCTCGAAGCGCGCGCGAACGCGCGGACCGGCGCGGCGGTGTTGGCGCTCGCGCAACTCGCGCCGCGCGTCGCGCACCGCGTCGAGCAGGACGCCGAACGCGACGTGCCGATCGACGCGGTCGTCGTCGGCGACGTCGTGCGCGTTCGACCCGGCGAGTCGATCCCGGTCGACGGCGTCGTCGTCGACGGAGCGGCCGCCGTCGACGAGTCGATGCTGACCGGCGAGAGCGTGCCGGTCGACAAGGACGTCGGCTCGGCGGTCTTCTGCGGAACGCGC
>JAEUIB010000491.1 GCA_016795255.1 Planctomycetota bacterium | reverse complement strand
GCCCGGATGCAGTCGAACCGCCGGACCGGACTCAGAGGCCGTGAAGAAATTGGGGGCCGCCCCCAATTTCTTCACGGCCGAACCCACAAGATGTCCGAGGCCGCGCCCCGGTCGCGAAGCGACCGATTTCACAGCCGCCGTACTCACGGACGGTCTGCGTCGGCTGTACGCGATTCATCTGTGAATTCGGCGACTGCCGTCGCCGAGCAACACCTGGTGAGGCCGAGAACGCGAATCAATCGGATTGATTCGCGTTCTCTCAAGAGCCCGTGATCTTCGCCAGCATCTCTTCGTCGAAGTCGGAGATCAGCCCGAGGTCGTTCGGGTCGAGCTCCCAGGCCAGCAGTTGGTACTGCTTGCCGCGGGCGACGGCATCGTCGCCTTCCTGCGCGCGGTAGGCCCGGCCGAGCTCGCGGACCATGTACGGGTCCATCGGGTCGAGTTTCAGCCCGAGCTCGAGGATGCGGACGGCCTCCATCGGCTTGTTCTGTCGCACGAGCAACTGCCCGTACTCGAGGTAGGTCGACGGGTTCTTCGAGTACATCTCGACCGCCTTCTCGAAGTACTTCGCGGCGCGCAGCGGGCGGTCCCACCGCAGGCAGAACATCGCGGCATCGTGGAAGCCGCGGTCCGACTGCACCTCGAGCTTGCGGATGTATGCGTACCACTCGGCCTCGAAGGCCTCGAGGTCCTTGATCCCGAACGTCTTCTGGAACAAGTCGATCGCGGCGTCGGGCTTGACCCACGTGAAGTTCGGATTGCCCGGCCACGTCTCCTTCGGCAGCTTCGTGTCCTTCGCGAGCTTGCCGACGTAGTCCTTGAACTTCGCGCGCGTCGCCTTGTTCTCCATCAGCATGTGGCACAGAGTCCACGACCACGCGTACTGCAGCGCGTCGATGCGCGGCTCGTCGAGCAGGTCGCGCAGGTCCTGGTTGTCGCCGCCGTCCATCGCGTCGACGAGGTTGATCAGTCGGCCTTCTTGGAGTTTGCCGAGCGTCATCTTCTTCGACTTCGGATCCCACTCGCTGGCGCCGTAGTACTCGGCCATGCCCTCTTCGATCCACGCCGGGAGCTGCACGCCCTCCTTCGAGAACAAGTGGAAGAGGTAGTGATTCGTCTCGTGGAACAACACGTCGAGCGTCAGGCGCTCGTCGCGACGTTCGTAGAAGAAGTTCAGTTCGAGCGGCTCGACGAAGCGGAAGTAGCCGAGCACGCCGCCGCCGGCGCCGCTGATGCGCTGGAAGTCGTCCATGTTCGCGTAGAAGCAGATCGGCAGCTTCTTGCCGGCGGGCTGCTTCGCGCCCCATTCCTTCGAGAACACGTCGTAGTAGACCTCGAACAGGTCCATGTACCCCTTCGCGATCGCGGGCGGCACCGTGTACTCGAACGTGAAATGGGCGGTCTCGCCCTTGTATCGATTGCGCCACTCCGAGTGTTGCTTGTGCGTCTCGAACGCCTCGATGCGCTCTTTGTTGCGCTTGGCGATGGTCTGGTCGCGCTGCGCCTTCGGCATCCACTTGCCGTCGAACGGAACCAAGCCCTTTTCGACCTTCGCCTTCTCGTCGTCGTTGCGCGGCTCGAACTCACCGGCCGCGGTCAGCGCGAACCAGTCTTGCAGCAGCGACTTGTCGATCGCGATCGCGCCGTGCTTGAAGTGCGCGGTGATCGTCTTGTCCGCTTCCTCGATGCGAGGGACTTCGAAGTAGCGTCCGTCGCGGAACAGCACCGAGTCGGCGAACGCCGCCGGCAGCAAGGACGTCGCGAGGAGCGACACGAGAGCCACACGAAGACATCGCGTCATCGACAGGGACTCCGGGCAGGTCATGGATCGGATGCGGACGAGCGTCGGGGCGGCGGACCTCGGCGGACCTTATTTGGTGCGGCCGGCCGCGTACTGTTCCCACGAGTTGTGGAAGGCGCGCCAGTCGGCGTCGGTCCAGTCGCCGAACGTCAGCGCGTACGCCTTCTCGAGGATCTCCTTCTCGACGTTGTCGAGCGCGTCCTTGCGCTTCTTCTTGTAGGCCTCGTCCTCGGCCGCGAGCTTCTCTTCGTCGGACATCGAGTCCTGCGCCGCGGAGAGTTTC
>JAEUIB010000478.1 GCA_016795255.1 Planctomycetota bacterium | reverse complement strand
TCGCGTTCGCGACGTGGTTGTGGGCGGCCGCCGGCGAAGAGCCGACGTTGACCGCGACGTGGAGCGCGACGTCGGTCCAGGTCGGCGAGCACGTGAAGCTCGACGTCGAACTGCGCGGTGAGTGTGCGGTCGACGCGGAGCTGCTGGAACTCCCGGCGGTCGAGTCGGCGACGCTGACGCTGGAGAGCGGTCCCGAATACTCGAGCACCGACGCGTACCGCTGCTCGTGGCGCATCGACGTGCTCGCGCGGCGCGCCGGCTCGCTCGAGTTCACGCTGCGCGTGCAGTGCCAGAGCGCCGAGGAGCGCACCGTGCGCGTGCCGGCGCTGACGATCGGTGGCGACGGCGCGATCGAGCCGGACGCGCTGTTCACGCTGACGCCGTCGCAGGGCCGCGTGTTCGTCGGCGAGCCGTTCGCGATCGACGTCGACGTGCGGATCGGGCTTGCGGCGTTCGCGAGCGGTTACGACGTCGTGCTGCCGTGGTTCCACGACGTGATCGTCGTCGGCACCGAAGCGGCGCTCGATCCGGTGACGTTCTCGATCGAAGGTGAAGCCGAACCGCTGCGCTTGTCGCGGCGAGCGTCCGGCGACGCGCTGGCGGCTCGCACGACGTTGCGTGTCGCGGTGCCGCAGGCCGGGAGGCTGACGTGGGCGGGGTCGCGACTGCGGCCGCGCGCGCGCGCGGGATCCCGACCGGCCGGCTCCGAAGCGACCGACGTCGCGGCGTCGCCGGGCGGAGTCGACGTCCTGCCGCTGCCGACCGCGGGCCGGCCGAACGGGCACGTCGACGCCATCGGTGTCTGGTCCGTGCGCAGCCGCGCGGACCGCGTCGACGTCGCGGTCGGCGAGCCGATCCGCGTCGACGTCGTGATCGAAGCGCAGCCGAACGACGCCGGGAACCTGAGCTTCGCGACGCTGCCGTCGACGTGGTCGCCGGACGGCTGTCGCACGATCCTGCGCGACGAGCGGCGCGACGCGAACGCGCGCACGCTGACGTTCGAAGTCCGACCGACGCGGGCCGGCGCCGAGCAGATCGAGGCTTTCGAGGTCGCCACGTTCGATCCGCGGTCGCAACGCTACGTCGTGGCCCGGTCGACGCCGATCCCGCTGCGCGTGACCGCCGAAGCGCGAACGCCCGCGACTCCGGTCGCCGAGGCCGAACGCTCGCATGCGGTCCCGGTCGTCGCCGGCGCCGTGGTGGCGGCGATCGCCGCGTGGTTCGTCGCGCGTCGCCGGCGCGTGCGCGCCGAATCGCGCCAGCGGAGCGACCCGTGGCTCGCGTTCGAACGCACGCGGTCGTCGTGCGCGCCCGACGATCCGTTGGCGGCGTCGAAGGCGTTCGCGCACGCGTGCGCGGTCACGATCGGGATCGACGTCGGCGCGCTTGCCGGGGGTGGGGCGCGCTCGGCGCTGCGTTCGGCCGGCGTGGACGAGCCGCTCGCGGAGCGCGTCGCCGCGTGGATCGACGCCGGCGAGGAGGCCGCGTTCGCGTCGCCAAAGACGCGGGACGCGTCGCTGCACGCAAAACGCCTCGACGAGGCGCGAGCGCTCGTCGAGGCGTTGTTGCGGGAGCGATCGAAGGACGGCGCGAGTCGATCCGGTTGATCGAGCTCGCGGCCGCCTCGAACGGCGTCAGAACTCCCGGCCGCCGGTCATCGACACCAGGAACTCCGCGTTCGACCGCGTCTTCTTCAGCTTGTCGATCAGCAGTTCCATGGCCTCGACCGGGTTCAGCTCGTTCAGGACCTTGCGCAGGATCCAGACCAGCTTCAGCTCTTCCGGCGTGAACAGCAGGTCTTCCTTGCGCGTGCCCGAGCGGTTGATGTCGACCGCCGGCCACACGCGCTTGTCGACGAGGCGTCGGTCGAGCAACAGCTCCATGTTGCCGGTGCCCTTGAACTCCTCGAAGATCACTTCGTCCATGCGCGAGCCGGTGTCGACGAGGCCCGTCGCGAGGATCGTCAGCGAGCCGCCGAACTCGATGTTGCGCGCGGCGCCGAAGAAGCGCTTCGGCTTCTGCAGCGCGGACGCGTCGATGCCGCCCGACAGGATCTTGCCCGAGTGCGGCGCTTCGGCGTTGTAGGCGCGACCGAGGCGCGTGATCGAGTCGAGCAGGATCACGACGTCACGACCCGCCTCGACCAGGCGCTTCGCTTTGTCGATCACCATCTCGGCGACCATGATGTGCCGCGCCGGCGGTTCGTCGAACGTCGACGACACGACTTCGCCGCGCACCGAGCGCGTCATGTCGGTGACTTCCTCGGGCCGCTCGTCGATCAGCAGAACGATGAGGTAGGCCTCGGGGTTGTTCTTCGTGATCGAGTTCGCGAGCTTCTGCAGCAGGATCGTCTTGCCGGTGCGCGGCGGCGCGATGATCAAGCCACGCTGGCCCTTGCCGATCGGCGTCACGAGATCCATCACGCGCATCGCGATCTCGGACGGTTCGGTCTCGAGCACGAAGCGCTGCTCGGGATAGAGCGGCACCAGGTCCTCGAACGGCACGATGCGCGCCGCCTTCTCCGGTTCGTCGTAGTTGATCGCTTCGACGCGCAGCAGCGCGAAGTACTTCTCGTTGTCCTTCGGCGGGCGGATCTGCCCGGCGACGACTTGACCGCGGCGCAGACCGAAGCGGCGCACCTGCGACGGCGACACGTAGATGTCGTCGGGCGACGGCATGTACGAGTAGTCCGGCGAACGCAGGAAGCCGAACCCGTCCGGCAACAGCTCGAGCACGCCTTCGCCGAACAGCAGCGTGTTCGTCGACGCGCGCTGGCGCAGCAGCCGGAAGATCACGTCCTGCTTCTTCAGGCCGACGCAGTCGGTGATGTTCTCCGACTCGGCGACCTTCAGCAGTTCGTCCTGCGTCAGCTTCTGCAGCTTGTGCAGGTGGAGTTCGCCCGCGGCGAGCTTCGCCAACGTGTCCTTCAGCGTCCGCTCCGAGCGGAACTCGGGATCGCGGAATCGCTTTTCGCCCGTCGGCGCCAGCGGCACGCCGTACGAGGCTTCGTCGAGCGACGGATCCTCGTCGAGGTTGAAGCCGTGATCGAGCCGCGGTCCGCCGCCTTGACGTTGGAACCGGTCGAAGCGATTGCGGCCGCCGCGACGTCCACCACCGAAGCGATCGTGGCCGCCGTGCTGCGGGCCGCCACCGTGGCCTTGTCCGCCGTGCTGCGGACCGCCGTGACGACCGCGGTCGTGCCGCTCGTGCCGATCGTGACGGCCGTGTCGATCGTGGCGATCCTGACGGTCGTGTCGATCGTGACGCTCGTGCCGTCCGCGGCCTTCGTCGCGGAACTCGTGGTGCGGCGGCCGAGCTTCGCCCGGAGCCACCGACGGCTCCGCGTCGAAACCGCCGTCGCGCGGGGCGCCTTGCGGCGGCGTTCCGCCGTTGTCAGCGCGCTGTTCGAGCCGATCCGCGTCTTCGCGCGGCGGCCCTTCGCGGCCGGGTTGCGGCTCGCCGTGGTGGGGACGGCCTTCGGCGCCGTGGCCGCCATGCTGCGGTCCGCGTTCTTCGCCGCCACGGTGTTCGTGGTGTTGGCGATGCGGGCGCTGATCGCGGCGATCTCCGTGCGCGTGTCGCTCGCCGTGGTGTCCGCCACCACCGCCGCCGCCACCGCCGCGATGATCGCGCGGATCGCGCGGATCGCGCGGACCGCGATGATCGCGGTGGTCGCGACGCTCGAATCGATCGCGGCGGTCGAATCGATGGCCGCGGCGCTCGTCGTCGGCGAAGTCCGCGAGGCGCGGGTCGCTCTCGCGATCGAATCGTTCCGCGCGCGGTTCCTCGCGCGGCGGGTTCTGGCGATCCCCGCGCGGGAAATCGCCGCGCGGTGCATCTCGGCGCGGCGGCGCGTCGGGACGATCGCCGCGAGCTTCCGCGCGCATTTCGCGCGGTTCGCCGCGCGGTTCGCCACGGGACGGAGCCTCGGTGCGGGGCTCGCGCGGCCGGTCGGCGAACAGGCCTTCTTGCCGTGCTTCGCGGCCTTCGCGGCCTTCGGACCGCGACTCGGAGCGCGGCTCACTGGGCGGAGCAGGCGGGGGCGACGACGGCGCCGCGGCGGCGGCCGCGGGTTCGGCGGCCGGCTTCCTGCGCGACTTCGTCGGGGTTTCGCCGGCGACCTTCTTCTTCGCGGCTGCGGGTTTGGCGGGAGTTTCGGATGACGACGTGGTCTTCGAACGGGGGGACTTGGCCCGGGACATGAACGATGATTCTCCGAGGACATGGGACCCGCGAGGCGCACCAGAGGAGCAGGCGGGTATGGAGGGGTTCGATCGGGAGGCTGGCGCGGGCGCTTCGCGTGAGGATGGGACTCACGCGTGCTCGGTCAGGATCTTCTGGAGGAGTTCCCGGGTTCGTGCGCGAAGCGGCTCGATCGAGCCAAGGTTGCGGATCATAAGCCCGGCGCGAGCCTTTTTGTGCTCCGTGCTTCGCTGGTTTTTTTCCCGGCGGTCCAGCTCGTCGGGTCCCCAGCCGCGGTCGCGCATCGCCCGCTCGCGGCGGACGGCGATCGGAGCGTCGACGTAGACGACGGTGTCGCACAGTGCGTCGAGCCCGGATTCGAACAGCAGCGGCACGTCGAGCACGACGACGCGCGGGCGGCCCTCCGCGGCCAGCCGAGCGAGTTCCTCCCGTAGCCGGGTCGCGACCCGCGGATGGATGATCGACTCGAGGTCCGTTCGCGCCTTGGGGTCGTCGAACACGATCGCTCCCAGCGCCTTACGGTCGACGTGCCCCACGGGGTCCACGACCGACTCGCCGAACCGTGCGGCGATCGCCGCGCGGACCGCGGGCTCGGCCAAGCACGCGTGCGCCATCGCATCGGCGTCGAGCAACGCCGCGCCCTGTTCGACGAACAGGCGGGCGACGGTGCTCTTGCCGCTGGCGATGCCGCCGACGAGGCCGACGACGACGAGGGGGGGAGTGCGTGGTGCCATGCCCGGTTCGGCGGGATCCGCGGGGCCTCGAGGGAACCCGCACGACACCGCGGCGCAGGGGGCGCGGTCAAGGTGTCTCGCAACGAGTCCCCCGACGAGGCCCGGCGGACTCGCCGGAGGGCGCTGGGGCCGCTCGCGGCGGGCGCCGGGTGGTCGACCCCGTGCTCGGCCGTTCCTGGTCGACTTCCTGGTCGACAAGGGGCGTTGCCACCGACGCTTCCGTCCCTATAGTGCTCCGGTTTTCCGCGCCGCACCGGATTCTGCACGCACGTGTCGGGTCTCGAGGAGCGGTGTTCTCCTTAACGACGATCTCCCCTCGGAGGATTGCGGATGAGCGTGCGTGAACGAGGTGCCACCGTCGGCATGATGTGGGTCATCGTCCTCATCGTGCTGCTGCTGGCCGCGGGTGGCTGGATCTATTCACGCGAGACCGAGTTCCAGACGGTCTTGAAGCAAAAGGCCGATGCGGAGCGTCTCGTCGCCGAGCGCGACGCCGACCTGATCACGAAGTCGGAAGCGCTGCAGAAGATCTCGAACTTGGTCGGCTTCAAGGCCGATCCGACCGCGAACTCCAGCAACGACCTGATCGCGAACAAGATCGCCGACCTCAAGGGTCGCTACCCGAACGACTTCGGCGCCGACGACAAGACGATCGCCGACGTCGTCGAGCGCTTGGTCGTCATGTACGACAAGCAGGTCACGGCCACGCGCGACGCGGCGAACCAGTTCCAGACCGAACTCACCGCGCGCGGCGCGTCGGACGAGGCGAAGGCCACGACCGAGCAGTCGCTGCAAGGCCAGATCGCGCAGCTCAACACCGACCTGCGCGACGAGCGTGACCGCTCGACCAACCAGAAGAGCCAGGACGACGGCCGCATCACGGCGCTGCAGGGTCAGCTCGACGAGTCGAACGCGCAGAAGCGCACGCTCGAGTCCGACTTCGCGACCGAGAAGTCGAAGCTCCAGAAGGAGAAGGACCAGTCGGACGGCCGCGTCGCCGAACTGTCGAACAAGATCAAGATCGCCGGCTTCGACGAGACCGCGTTCGACGCGGACGGCAACGTCGTCAGCGTCGGCAAGGCCACCGGCACGGTGTTCCTCGACATCGGTTCGAAGGACCTGCTGCGCCGCGGCGTGAAGTTCGACGTGTTCCGCCACGGCAAGGGCGGCTCGTTGATCCCGAAGGGTTCGATCGAGGTCCGCGAAGTCCACGCCGAGTCGTCGGTTTGCGCGGTGGTCGGCGAGCTGAACGCGCTCGATCCGATCGCGCCGGGCGACGTCGTCGCGAATCCGCTGTTCAGCAAGACGCGCGAGAAGGTGTTCGTGCTGCTCGGGAACTTCCCGGTGTACGGCAAGAACTTCCTCGAGAAGCGCATCAAGGACCTCGGGGCCGAAGTCGAATCGACGGTCACGAGCCGCACCGACTTCGTCGTCCTCGGCGAGAAGATGCCGGAAGAGGACGCGGTCGAGGTCACCGACATGCCGGAGTTCAAGACCGCGCAGAAGCTCGGTGTCCAGGTGCTGCGCATGAGCGACGTCGAGCGCTTCATCAAGCCCTGATCGGCCCTGATCGGCCCTGATCGAACGATCCGCATAGCGGAACGGATGCGCGGCTCGGAGCCCTCGGTTCCGGGCCGCGTTCGTTTGTACGGCGGTTTGGTAGACAAGAGCCATGGCGGATCCGAAGCCGGGTGCGAGACAGAAGCGCGCGGGGGCCGAGCCCGGTGAGGAGGGCCTCGGCCGATCGATGACGATCGGCGAGCACCTCGAGGAACTGCGCGTCTGCGTCCGCAACGCCGTGATCGCGTTCGTCGGTGCTCTCGCGCTGTGCTTGATCTTCCAGGACTGGCTGACGGAACGCGTCGCGGTCTGGCCCTACCAGCACGCGCGCGAACTGCTGGCCGCCGAGGGGCGGGATCCCGGCCCGCTGCAGGCGATCGAAGTCACCGAGAAGTTCTTCTTCTACTTCCGCGTCGCGATGTACGCGGCGTTCGTGCTGTCCGCGCCGTTCATCCTCGCGCAGGTCTGGCGCTTCGTCGGAGCGGGTCTGTATCCCGCCGAACGGCGCGCCGTCATGCGCGTGCTGCCGGTGTCGATCGTGCTGTTCATGCTCGGCGTCGCCTTCGGGTTCGTGATCGTCGTCCCCACCGCGCTCGCGTTCCTGCTCGATTACGGCGACCCGACGATGTTCGCGTCCGGGTTGCGCGCCGACGCCTACAACGGCTTCTTCCTGTTCATGTGTCTGATCCTCGGCGGCGTGTTCGAGTTGCCGTTGCTGCAGGCCGTGCTCGCGAAGTTCGACCTCGTCAGTCCGCGGACGATGGCGTCGAAACGGCGCGCGTTCATCATCGGCGCGACCGTCGCGTCGGCGGTGCTGACGCCGACCGGGGATGCGATCACGATGTCGCTCGTCGCGCTTCCGATCGTCGTGTTGTACGAGGTGGGAATCCTGGTCGCGAAGCGCGTGGCGCCGAAGGACGACGTCGCCGTCGTCGCGAAGAGCGCGGGCGACGCGAGCTGACGCGGACCGGCGAAGCGCCGCGGCTTTCGAACGAGGTGACGCATGCGCATCGCGGCGATCGTGTCGGTCGGCGAAGAGATCCTCGCCGGCGACATCGTCGACACCAACGCGGCCGAGATCGCGAAGGAACTACGCGCGCTCGGTTGGACCGTGCGATCGATCCGCACCGTCGGCGACGACGTCCCGGTGATCGCCGGAGCGCTGCGCGACGCGGCGGCCGGGAGCGAGGTCGTCGTCGTGACGGGGGGGCTGGGACCGACGCGGGACGACCTCACGCGCGAAGGGTTGGCGGAAGCCACGGGGGACACGCTGGTCGAGGACGAGCAGGCGTGGCGCGACATCCAGAGTTTCTTCGCGCGCTTCGGCCGCGAGATGAACCCGACGAACCGCATCCAAGCCCAGCGCCCGAGGCGAGCGCGCGCCATCCCCAATCCTCTCGGTACGGCGCCGGGCCTCGACGCGATGCTCGGCTCGTCCCGGGTGTTCGTGTTGCCCGGCGTGCCGATGGAGATGCGCGCGATGCTGCGCGAGACGGTGTTGCCGGCGATCGTCGCCGGGGATCGTGGAGCCCGGCCGTTGGCGAGGGCGCGGATCCACGCGCACGGCGTGGCGGAGTCGACGGCGGGCCAATGGATCGCCGAGTGGATGGGGGCGGGCAAGGACCCGTTCGTCGGCATCACGGT
>JAEUIB010000466.1 GCA_016795255.1 Planctomycetota bacterium | reverse complement strand
GGCCGAGCTCCGCCGGATCGAGTTGCAGATGGATCGATTGCGCGCCGCCGCGGACCTGCGCCCGGACCTGCGCGAGGATCGCTTGGATCGGGACCGCGTGCGGAACGGACACGGGGGGCGTGGCCGTCGGCGCTGCGGGGCCGCGTGCGATCGACGCTGTCGGCGCGGTCGCGCCGCTCATCCCGGCCGCTTGCGGATGTGCCGGGTCGGAACCACGCGTCGGCAGCGCGGGCTGCGCGAGCGTGGATCGCGCCGCCGCCGTGGTCTCGGGCACGTTCGTTCGCGCGTCGGATTGGGCCGGCGCATCGCGCGTGTCGTCGCCGCGCGCCGCGTCGTTCGACGCCGTCGCTTCGACCTTCTGTTCGGAACGCTCGCGGACGACTTCCTGCGTCCGGGCCCGCGTTGCGTGCGTGCGCTCGAACGACGCCGCGCCGGGCGCGATCGCCGCGACGCGGCGCTGCTGTTCGGCGTGTTGCGCGAGCAGGGCGCGCACGTCGCTGTCGTCGTTCAGGCCGCTGAAGTCGGCGTCCGCGGAGCGCTCGCGCGCGCCGGCGTCCTCGCGCGTCCTCGTCGCCGGCGCGTCGTCGACCGCGGTCTTGCGCGATTCGTTCGATCGCGTCGCCTCGGTCGGCGCGGCGTCGGCCGTCGCTCGCGTCGCGGTCGCGTCGGTCGTGGGCGCGTTCGGATCCGCGTTCGCCGCGGACTCCGACGGGGTTGCGGTGGAAGCGCCTTCCGCAGTGCGAGTCGCCGCCGTCGAGCGCGCGTCGGCGGGAGCGCCGGCGGTCGCCGCAGGATCGGTCGACGTCGGACGGGCTGCGGTCGCGCCGGCGCCGGCTGGGCGCGCGTCGGTGGAAGAACCGGCGTCCGTTGCGATCGGTGCGGCTTCGGTCGGCAAGGCGACGAGCACGGCGACGTCGGTCGCGTTCGCGACGCGGCCCGTCGGTTCCGGCGTCGTCGCCGACGGAGTCGAGGCCCGAGCTTCCGGCGCGAGTTCCGCGTCGGTGGTCGGCCCGTCGTCGTTCGATCGCGAGGAGGGGTTCACGGAGACCGGGTCGTCGGCCCCGTGGTGCCGTGCGTCGGACCGCGACTCGTTCGCGTCGGTCTCCTTGGCCGGGGCTTCGTCCTCGCGATCGCGCTCGTGCCCGACGTCGTCCGCCTTGGCGTCGACCGCGTCGCGGTCGGCATTCCGTGCGTCCTTCGCGTGGGCCGCGCCGGCGTCGTCGTCGGTCGATCGGGTGCCCTCGTCCGTGGCCGGCTTCGCCTTCTCCAACTCGAGGGCGAACGAACCACCCTCGTTGGCTGCACCCCGGTCGCGGCCGGGCGCCGCACGGGGCGGCTCGGGGGCGGAGAACAGGTCGATCGCGGGCAGAGACATCGTCACGGGGAGCCTCCAGTGCTCGTTCCGCGATAGGCATCGCCCATGCCCAACCCGATTCCGCCGGCCGCCAAGGACCCCGAATCGTCTTAACGCGTTGCGGGATCGTTGGATGGGGGAGTTCGACCCCGGAAGGGCGCCGCCACCCGCCTGCCGGCGCGGCAGGAAGACATTTCGTGACGACGGAAACTCGTGCGCATGGCCGTCGTCCGCAGGCCGGACACTTGCCGGAACTTCCCCTCAAGATCGGGAGCCGAACCCGTCGAAAAAACGACCCTCAAGCGCAGTACGGCCGCGTCGAATCTCTACTCGGTCGAACACTAGGGAGAGACCCATGGACATCCGCAAGCTGAACCCCTCGACGAGCGCACCGGCGGACCGGGCCGCGGATTCCAAGGAAGCGCGTCGGATCCACGACGCTCGCCGGGCCTCCGAAGCCCGGGAAGTGTCGACCCGCGCCGCGAACGCGGACGTCGTCGACACGACGCACGCCGACAAGGTCGAGCGGATCGCGGTGCGCGCCCGTGCGCTGATCGACGATCGCAGCGAGAAGGTGCGCGGCCGCGAGGACGAGCTGCGCCGCCGCGGCGACGACGCGGACGCGATTCGTCGCGCCGCTCGCCGGGTGCTGAACCTGCTCGAGCGCAGCGACCTGACGGTTCGCGGCGACGGCCGCGCGGAAACGCCGGACGGCAAGATCGCCTGACGCGAACGCGGACCGATTTCGAATCGACGACGGCCGTGCCGGACCGAGGTCCGGCACGGCCGTTTGCTTCGACACGCGTGGCGTCGATCCTCAGCGCGTCGTCACGGCAACGGCGGCGACGCCGCGACGTTGTCCGTCTCGGACTCCTCGAGCACGGTTCCCGTGTCGTCGACGATCGCGAGCACGAACTTGCCGGTCGGAACGACGCCGGCCGGCAGCTTCACCTTCAGCTTCAGCGTGCGCGCATGGTTCGCAGCCGTCTTCTTCACCGTGCGCACCGCCAGCGTGGTGTCGGAACCATCGGCGATCGCATCGTCCGACAGCACGACGCGGACTTTCGACTTCGCGGCCTTGCCGCCGCCGTCGTTCACGATCCGCAGCTTCGCGATCAACGTGCATGCCGCAGTGCTCGGCGCGGGCGGGCGCTTGACGTTCACCGCGAGCCATTGAGCGACCAGATTCGGCGAGTTCGTCCCCGCTTGGACCACCGTCGCATCGACGCCGAGGATCGACACCGTCGCGGTCCGCGCGAGTCCGGCGTTCGCGGCGGCCTGCGTCGCCAGCGACTGTGAGCCGGTGAACGCGTCGCCGGACGGGAACGTCAGCCACGAGGCTGCGTCGGTCGTCGCGGTCCAATCGCAGATCGAGCCGGTCGCGACGTCCAGCATCGCGATGCCGCCGGCGGCGTCGAAGCGCAGCGTCGACGGCGTCAGGACCGTCGGGCACTGCGAGTCGGTGACCGTCAGCGTCACCTTGCCGAGGTTGGAGTCGACCTTGCCGTCCCACGCCGCGAACGTGAACGAGCTCGCTCCGGCGTAGCCGAGTTCGGGGAAGTACGTCGCGGTCTTGCCGGACAGGCCGACCGTGCCGTGGGCGGGCTGCTTGACGACGCGCAGTTGCAGACTCTGCCCGTCGGCATCGGTTGCCTTCAACGCGATCGCGACCGGGGTCACGTCGTCGGTCGCCGCCGAGCGGTCGTAGACCTTCGGCGGATGATTGCCCGACGATCCCTCGCCGTCCGGGCCGCCGTGGCACGCGTAGCACGACACCTGGAAGCCCTGCCACCAATGCTTCGTGCCGAAGTCCCCGGTCGCCAGCGTGCGCGGCCCGAGCGTTCGCGACAGCACCGAGCCCTTGTAGTTCGTCCCGTGGCACGTGCGGCACTGCGCGGCGCCGCCGTCCTCCGCGGCGTCCTCGTGGGCGTTCACCCACGCGCTGCCGACCGGATGCATGCCGTGGGGACCGCCGCTGACGGTCGTTGGCACGGTTCCGTGGCACGTCGAGCATTCGGCGATCGTGCCTTCGTGTCCCTGCAGCGCGATCGACTGCACGTTGTCGTTCGCGTGCGAGCTCGGGTACTCCGCGTGCGTCGAGCCGTGGCACGCCTCGCACGCGAGTCCGCCGTGGCCGGTTGAGAACTGATAGAGGTCGAAGCCCGCCGCCGGCGTGTTCGGATCGGTCGCGAACGTCGCGTCGGCCGGCGTCCGCCACTGCCCGTTGCTCGAGAACGCGTTCGTGTAGCGGATCTGCCCGCTGTTGACCGTCGCGGTGCCGGTGTGGCAGTTCTGGCACGCCGGCTGATCGAGCCAGCCGACGCGTCCCGGCTTGCCGACCGCGCTCATGGTGCCGTGACAGTCCTGGCACTGCATCGCCAGCGAGCCGTCGGTCGCGACGGCGGCGCCCATCGCGCCGCGCAGGCAGCGCGTCGTCGAGCCCGGATGGCACAGGTAACACGCGGCTCGGCTGTCGGCGGCGTCGAGCGGCGCGTTCGTGCTCGGATCGAGCACCGTCGCGTGGTGGCCGTGCAGCGCTTCGGTCAGCGGCTTCACGCCGGCGTAGCCGCTGCCCGGCAGCGCATTGGACGCGTGGCAGCGCGCGCACAGGATCGACGTTCCGGCGTCCGCGGTCGCCAGCAGACCGGCGGGGGCGTAACCCGCCGTCGCCAGCAGCGTCGGGTAGTTCGCGTTCATCTGCTGCTTCTCGTCGTGCAGCTTCAGGATGTTCGAGCGGTAGTCCTTCGTCGGATCCGGATCCCCGACCCAGCCGCCGAGCGGTTTCGCGGCGTCCCCGGCGTTCGACGCGTGGCACGCGATGCAGGTCAACTCGTCCGACACCGGCAGCACGACGTCCGACGACGCCAGCAGCGCTTGCGTCGACGAGTCGCGGACGACGATCCGCATCATCGGGTACGTGTTCTTGTGCCCGTCGTCGTCGAACGGCGTGATCGGGATGCCCTCGGCGACGAACGCGTTCCGCGTCGGGTCGAACGTCATCGGTTGCGGCGTGTTGCTCGCGCCGGGCATCGCGTTGCCGGCGAGTCCGTGGTCCGCCATCAGCGCGACGCCGAACAACGAGACGACGTGCTGCCAGAAGTCGGTCTTCCCGATCGAGGACGCGTTGGACGAGCCGTCGGGATCGGGCACCGCTTCGTACGTCACCGTGACGCCCGCCGCGGACTTCAGCAGGTGATCGTCGCGGATCACCTGCGCGACGATCGTGTTGTACGGCGGCAGGATCGAGAACGTCTGGAACCGGTCGTCCATGCAGTGCATGCCGAGGTTGTTCCACGCG
>JAEUIB010000030.1 GCA_016795255.1 Planctomycetota bacterium | reverse complement strand
CGAGAAGAACCGCTCCGCGTAGCCCGCGAACTGGAACAGCGCGACGCCCAGCGCAGGAGCCGCGACGAGCCACGGGCGGACGCGCGACCAGACCCCGCGCGGGCTCGCGTCGTCGCCACGAACCGCGCCGCCCAGCGCGTTCAGCGCGAGCACGAATCCGATCGGGTACAGCAACGCCGTGATCGGCGAGAACGGCGACACCGCGTGGAAGAACCCGAGCACGAAGTACGCGCACGCCGGCGCGATCAGCCGCGCCAGCACGCGAGGCCACGCACGCCACGGCGGTGCGGTCCGACAGAACGCGCGCAGCAGCAACGCGGCCCACAGCAGCGCGCCGACGTAGACCGTGAACTCGCGCGAGAGCGCGCTCCAGACGGCCGGCGGGTTCAGTGCGGATCCGGGTGCGCCGGCCGGCACGTCGAACGCGACGCGCCGGTCGAACGACGTGCCTTCGGGGTGCGCCGCCGAGATGTCGCGCGCGCCGTCGACGCGGAACGCCGACAGCAACACCGGACCGCCGCGCGCGGCGAGCGACAGCTTGCCGGCCGCGGCCCACTTCGTCTTGACGGCTGCCGCTTCGACGTCGTTGACCGCGACGCGGATCATGTCGCCGGCGAACGAGATCTCGGTCTTGACCGGCCGGAACGTCGGTCCGACGAGATCGGCGTCGTCCTTGCGCGCGAGCTCGACCTGCTTGCCGCTGGCGTCGCGGTAGCTGACCGACACGCCGCGATCGGCTTGGGCTCCGACGCGGACGAGCAGCGCGCCGTCGGTCCGCTCGCGGAACACGATCTCGAGCGCCGTCGTTTCGGCGGCGCGCTGCGCATCGACGCGCACCGTCCGCAATCGCGTCGTGTCGTTCTCGACGACGTCGATCAACATCCGCGCGTCGCGCGGGAGTTGCAAGTTCGCGCCGCGACCCGCGGCCAACGGATCACCGGCCGCGTCGACACAGCCCCAGAACGCGCCCTGCGCGATGACCGGCGTCGTGCGTTGGAGGCGGACGAACTCGCTGCGGCCGAGTCCGAGCAGCCCGATCACCACGAGCGACGTGAGGATCACCGCGTTGCGAGTGCGGCTGGAAGCCGCGGAAGCTGCGCTCACCGTCACTCCCTGTGGATCGTGCGCCGCCGCTCAGCGGGCGACGTGCGCGTAATGTCGGCCGAAGCGGTTCGCGATGAAGTCGTCGAACGAGACTTGTTCCTGCTTCACGAAGCCGCGCTGCGGAAGTTTGCCGGTCAGCAGCAGGTCGGCCACGGCGCAGACGCCGGCGGCCGTCGTGATCTGGATCGCGGTCCAGGTCCGACCGTCGATCTCCTTGTGCAACACCGTGTTCGCGTACGTGCGTTCGGTGCGCACACCGTTCACGTCGCCGACCGCCGAGACGAAGATCACGACCTGGTCCTGGGCGGTGGTCGGGATCGCTTCGTCGAACAGTTGCTTCCACAGTTCGCGCTTGTCGGCGAGCCGCAGGTCGTACGCGAGCAGCTTGATGATCTCGGCGTGACCCGGGAAGCGCAGCGTCTTGTAGTTCGCGTTGCGCGCCTTGCGCGACTTCAGCGTCGCGCCGAAGCTGCCGAGTCCGCCCGACGTGTTGAACGCTTCGTACTCGATGCCGTCGATCATCAGGTGCTCGAGGTTCTCGAGCGGCGGCAGCTTCACTTCCTCGCCGTCGACCAGCGCGTTGCACGGATTGAGGTACTCGTTGACGAGGCCGTCCGTGCTCCAGGTCAGGTTGTACTTCAGGCGGTTGCTCGGGAATCGCGGCAGCGCGCCGACGCGCAGGCGGACCTCGTGGATCGGGTTCATGCCCGCGATCAGGTGATTCGCGGCGATCGTGATGAAGCCCGGCGCGAGGCCGCATTGCGGAACGAACGCGGTCGCCGCGTCCTTCGCCAGCTCGGTCGTGAAGTCGGTCGTCTTCACGTCCTCGGTGAGGTCGAGGTAGTGCGCGCCCTTCGCCTTCGCGCGCGTCGCGATCTTCGCGTTGCAGGCGAACGGAGCGCACGAGATCACGGCATCCGCACCCTTGACGACGCGATCGATCGACTTGGAGTCTTCGAAGTCGACGGTGGCCGCCTCGACGTTCTTCAGGTGCGCCGTCGCGGCCTTCGCGTTCTTCTCGGACAGGTCGGCGACGCGCACGTGGTAGTCCCCGCACGAGCCGAGCAGGTGGGCGACCATGCGGCCGATCTTGCCGGCGCCGAGAATTGCGATCGTCTTCATCGAGCTCGAGCCTCGGGTTGGGTTCACGAAGAACCGGGGGGCGTACGGAAACGGGGCGAGAGTACGGCCCGCCGCGCACCAGATCAATCGCGGCCGCGCTACCCTGGCGCGGCATTTCTCCGCTGCGTCGCTGATGCGGCGGACCTCGAACGTCGCGGAGTGGATTCCATGGCGCGTCGGCTGCTGCTCGTCTCGACCTCGACCGTGTTCGGCACGGGCTACCTCGACCACGCGGAGGCCGCGATGCGCGCGCTGTTCGCGGGCGTGGGGCGTGTGCTGTTCGTGCCGTGGGCGCTGCACGATCTCGACGCGTACGCCGACAAGGCACGCGAGCGCTTCGCGCGCATGGGGCTCGGACTCGACTCGATCCACGCGGCGCTCGATCCGCGCGAGGCCGTGGAGACCGCGAAGGCGTTCTTCATCGGCGGCGGCAACACGTTCCGCTTGCTGCGTCGACTGCAGGACGAGGGGCTGAT
>JAEUIB010000434.1 GCA_016795255.1 Planctomycetota bacterium | reverse complement strand
GCCTACCTCTATTTGGTGGTGCCGTTCTTCTTCGGCGGCGTCGCGGTCGCCGCCGCGTTGGACGGAACCGGCCCGCGCGTCAGTCGCCGCTACTCGGTGAACCTGATCGGCTCGGCGCTCGGCTGCCTGCTGGTAGTGCCGACGTTGCGGTGGGTCGGTGGCGCTGGACTCGTGCTGGTCTCGACGGCCATCGCCGCGTGTGCGGGCGCGAGCTTCGCCTTCGCCGCCCGACGCACGGTCCTCGCGGGCGTCGCCGCGCTGATCGCCGTCGCGAGCCTCGGCGCACTTCCGCAGCGCGACCACCTGCTGCCGTTCCCCGTCGCCGAGGGCAAGACGCTCTACGCCGAGCTGCATGAAGCGAAGGCGCCGCTCGCGGCCAGCGTGTGGGATCCGATCTGCCGCATCGACGTCGTCGGCGACGAGACCAAGGACACGCAGCTCCGCGTCTACCAAGACGGCGACGCGCCCACGCGGATTCCGTCCACGGACAAAGAGCAGCGCTTCAACTTGCCGTCGAACCACATGGCGCTCGCGTACACGTCGACGTCGAAGCCGAAGGGCTCGCACGCGCTCGTGATCGGCGTCGGCGGTGGCTTCGACCTCGCGGTCGCGCTCGAGATGGGCGCGACGCGCGTGCTCGGCGCCGAGATCAATCCGTCGACGGCCGAGCTGATGCGCGGCCGCTTCGCCGCGTACACCGGTGGTCTCTACAACGATCCGCGCGTCGAGATCGTCGTCGCCGACGGCCGCTCGGTCGTCGCGCGCACGAAAGAGACGTTCGACGTCATCCAGATCACCGGCGCCGACACGTACGCGGCGCTCGCGACCGGCGCGAACCTGACCGCCGAGTCGTACCTGTACACGCAGGACGCGATCCGCGATTACGTCGACCACTTGAACGACGACGGCGTGCTCGCGGTGTTGCGCTGGCGCTTCTACCCGCCGCGCGAAGAGCTGCGCCTGATCGGCATGATGGCGCGCGAACTCCGCCGGCGCGGCGTCGCGAATCCGTCCGCGCACCTCGCGGTCGTCGACGTCAAGACGCCGGGCGAGGACGGCGGCGGCGACGAAGCGCGCTACGCGGTGTCCTTGCTGAAGAAGTCGCCGTTCAAGCCGAACGAGATCGAGTTCCTCGAGCGCTTCTGCGCGATGCATCCCGACAAGGGCAAGTACTCGATGGCGCTCGTGCCCGGCGGCACCGGCGAGGCCGCGTTCGCCGACTACGTGAACGCGATCGGCGCGGGGCCCGAGGCCGAAGCCGCGTTCGAGGACGCCTACGCGTACGCCGTCGGCGAAGTCACCGACGATCGCCCGTTCTTTTTCCAGTTCTATCGCGGTCGCGACGTGCTGGCGTCCGGCGAGGAGCAAGGCGCGCGCTCGGTGTTCCACTCGGTCATCGGGCACGGTCCGGCCGGGCTCCAAGTGCTGTGGCTGTCGCTCGCGGCGGCGGTCGTGCTGCTGCTCGTGCTCGTCGTCGTGCCGCTGGTCGCGTTCCGCAGCGGCGGCTTGCGCGTCGCCGGTGCGGGGCGCCAAGTGTTGTTCTTCGCGGCGGTCGGCCTCGCGTTCATGTGCGTCGAGATCCCGATGATCCAGCGCTTGACGCTGTACCTCGGACATCCGCTCGAAGCGCTCGGCCTCGGCATCTCGGCGTTCCTCGTGTTCTCCGGGCTCGGCGCCGCGACGTCGGCGCGCGTCGGCATCGGGTCCGAACGCGCCGCCGTGACGCGCGCGGCGCTCGTCGTCGTGCTGCTGTCGGTGCTCGTCGCGCTGCTCGCGCCGAAGGTGTTCGCGGCGACGCTCGATCTCGGCTTGATGGCGCGTCGGATGATCGCCGTCGTCGTGATCGCGCCGGCGGCGTTCGCGATGGGCTTTCCGTTCCCGCTCGGATTGCGCTTCGCGAAGGAGCGCGCCGCACCGCTGCTGCCGTGGGCGTTCGGCGTCAACGGCGGCGCATCGGTCATCGCGAGCGTGCTGACGATCCTCGTCGCGATGGACCACGGGTTCACGCACGTGCTGTTGCTCGGCGCGGCGCTGTACGCGTTGGCCGCGTTCGCGCTGCCGCGCGCGCGTGTCTGAACTTCGGACGGCGATTCCGCGGAACGCGAACGAATCCCCGCTGATCCTCCGAGCGCGCTGACGGTCCCGGCTTCCGGATCGCGGCGCACCACGGAGGATTCGATGTCCCATTCGTCTTTGGCGTGGCGCCTACCCCTGGCGCTCGCCGTTCTGTCCGCGACCTCGTTCGCCGCCGAGAAATGGGTCGGTCTCATTCCCGGCGCCGCGGCGGGAACTCCCGCCGAACTGAAGATCGACGAGGCTGCCTCGGACCACACGCGCTCGATCGTCGAGCTCAAGATCCACGGCTACTTCGAAGACACGGTCGTCGGTCCCGACGGCAAGTCGTACTTGAAGATCCGCGTCCCCGGCCTGCCGCAGCTCGGCATCGAAGGTGGTCCTGACCTGCCGACCGCGCGCTTCATCATCGCGGTCGCGACCAAAGTCGGCTCGGTCAAGCTCGGCAAGATCGACGCGCTCCAGACCGTCAACCTGAACGTTCCGCGGATCGCGCCGACGTTGAAGGCCGAACTCGACGAAGCGATCGACCCGAAGGAAGACCGCGGCCCCGGCGATCCGGATGGCACCGCGGAACAGTGGGTGCTCGATCCCGAGATCTACAAGGAGACCAAGGCGTGGCCGGGCCCGCTGTCGGCGTCGGAATTGTCGATCGGCATGTTGCTGCCCGCGATCCCGACCGCGGACGGCGAGCTGTTGCCGTTCCAGTGGACCCCGGTCACCGGCGCACTGAAGATCCACGTGCACACGCGCATCGAGTTCCTGCATCCCGGCGCGGTGCAGACGTTCGAGAAGATCACGCGCGATCGCGCGAAGCAGCTCACGAACACCGTGCTGAACGCGTCGCTGGCGAAGGCCTGGTTCCCCGCGGATCTGCAGGTGTACAGCGCGCGCTACTTGATCGTCACGCCGCAGACGTACACCGATGAGCTCGCGGCGTTCGTCGCGTACCGCAAGGCATGCGGCTTCCAGGTCACCGTGCGGACCCTCGAGCAGATCGCCGGCGCGGACACGTGCGCGAACATTCGTGCCGCGATCCAGGCTTGGTACACGACCGGCGCGCCGGGCATGGACCATTACTGTCTGCTCGTCGGCGACGCGAACGTGATCCCGACGTGCGTCGGGCCGAACTCGATCCCGAGCGACGATCCGTACGGTTCGCCGCTCGACGGGGACCTCGACGAAGAGGTCTACGTCGGTCGCTTGTCGGTCGATGGCGCGGGCGATCTCAGCGCGCAGCTCGCGAAGATCCTCGCGTACGAGCAGAGCACCGACACCTCGATCGGTTGGAACGAGGCCGTGCTGGTCGCGCACAAGGAGAACGCGCCGAACAAGTACGTCGGCGCGCACGAGAGCGTCGCGAACGCGTCGTACGCGGTGCCGCCGAGCTTCATCAAGATCTACGGCTCGCAGGCCAGCTCGACCAATACGTTGGTCGCGTCGACGGTCAACGGCGGCGTCGGCCTGGTGTGCTACCGCGGTCACGGTTCGACGAATGCGTGGACCGGCTGGAACGGCACGGATTGGCACAAGAACCAGGTCATCGCGCTGACGAACTCGCAGCATCCGGTCGTGTGGTCGTGGTCCTGCACGAACCAGAACATCGGCTGGATCGACGCGGGCGCGCCGAGCCAGGACTCGATCGGTGAGACGTGGATGGAAGGCGCCACGACCGGCGCCGTCGCGCACTACGGTTCGACGGTGACGTCGGGCACGGGTCAGAACCACGAGCTCGACCGGCGCTTGTTCGAAGCGGTCTACGACCGCGGCCTGGTGATCCACTCGCACGCGATCGCGTGGGCCGAGAGCAAGATGAACGAGATCGTGCCCGGCAACAACTCGTGGATGTATCTGTTGCTCGGCGACCCGGCGATGAAGATCCGCCGCGCCAAGGCGAACCTCGTGCTGACGACGTTCCCGCAGGAAGTCGCGGTCTGTCTGCCCGGCGGCTGCGATCTGACGGTGTCGGTGCAAGACAAGCTCGGCAACCCGGTGCCCGACGCGCTGGTGTCGGCGTTCAAGCCCGGCGACGGCTCGGTCGTGCTCGGCGACGACGTGTTCTCGAATGCGTACACCGACAAGTTCGGCGTCGCGACGTTGAAGATCGCACCGCAGTCGCTCGGCACCGTGAAGTACACGATCCGCGGCGAGTCCGGCGCCGTGACGGTCGGTTCGATCCTGGTGACGAACGGGCCGTGGGCGGACCTCGGCGAAGCGTTGCCGGGCGTCAACGGTGCGCCGAAGCTGACCGGCAAGGGCACGCTGGTGGCCGGCACGGCGGCGAACATCGGCTTGTCGAACGCGAAGGCGAACGCACCGGCGCTGTTCGTCGTCTCGGCGACGAGCACACCGCAGCCGTTCATGGGCGGCACGCTGGTGGCGTTCCCGATCGCGTTCTCGACGATCGTCGCGACCGACGCGAGCGGCAAGTTCTCGCTGCCGGTCGCGTCGTGGCCGAACTCGATCCCGCAGGGCACGAAGATCTTCTTCCAGATGGCGATCGCCGACGCGGCAGCCCCGCAAGGCGTCGCGCTGTCGAACGCGATCCGCGCGAAGCAGCCCTGATCGAGGGGACCTCGAGCCGGCCCGGGCCACCACCCGGGCCGTCACCCGGGCCAGCACCCGGGCCGTCACGCGGGCCAACGAGGCCCAGTGGGGACAGACCCCGCGGAAGATTCCGCGGGGTCTGTCCCCTTTTGCGTGGGCTATCCTTCGGGCTTGCTCGGGGCGCCGTGCGCGAGTCCTCTCGCACACGGCTGAGATGTACCCGCAGAACCTGATCCGGTTCGTACCGGCGTAGGGAAGCAGATCGAACCTCGATCGGGTTTCCTCGACGTCGGCGATCCGCGGATCCGCCGTTCCGACGAAGTCCGAGAGAGGAAGCCGCGATGAACCGTCCGTCGAAGTTCGATCTCCCGCTGCATGGCGCCCACAACCCGTCCTCGACCGCGTACGGCACGACGCCGGGTTCGTTCGCGAACGCGCCCGACATCGGCGGGCCGCGCACGTTCTCGTCGCCCGACACCCCGGGCATGCCGCAGCCGTCGGACAAGACCGCGTGGGACTTCAACCCGTCGCCGCGCGGCGCGGACCGCGCGGTCACGCAGCTCGAGCTGGCGCGCCTCGGCGTCGTGACTCCGCAGATGCGCCGCGTCGCCGAGCGCGAGGCGCACCTCACCGCGGAACAAGTCCGCGACGAGGTCGCCGCCGGCCGCATGGTGATCCCCGCGAACAAGGTGCACCTCGGCTACGCGCTCGACCCGATGGCGATCGGCCGCGCGAGCCGCACCAAGGTCAACGCGAACCTCGGTGCGTCGCCGATCGCGAGCAGCACCGACGAAGAAGTCGAGAAGATGCGCTGGGCCGTGCGCTGGGGCGCCGACACGGTGATGGATCTGTCGACCGGCGGCGATCTCGACGCGTGCCGCGACGCGATCGTCCGCGCATCGACGGTGCCGGTCGGCACCGTGCCGATCTACTCGATGATCCTCGGCCGCCGCATCGAGGACCTGACGCCGGCGATGATCCTGCAGTCGCTCGAACATCAAGCGCGCCAGGGCGTCGACTACTTCACGATCCACGCCGGCGTGAAGTTCGAGCACCTGAAGTTCGTCGAGAAGCGCGTGATCGGCATCGTGTCGCGCGGCGGCTCGCTGCTCGCGAAGTGGATGATCCACCATCGCCAGCAGAACCCGATGTACACGCTGTGGGACGAGATCTGCGATCTCATGCGCGAGTACGACGTGACGTTCTCGATCGGCGACGGCTTGCGCCCCGGCGGTCTCGCCGACGCCAGTGACGCCGCACAACTCGCGGAGCTCGAGACGCTCGGCGAACTCACGGAGCGCGCGTGGGCGAAGGGCGTCCAGGTCATGGTCGAGGGACCGGGCCACGTGCCGTTCGACCAGATCGAGTTCAACATGAAGCTGCAGCGCCGCCTGTGCCACGGCGCGCCGTTCTACGTGCTCGGTCCGCTCGTGACCGACGTGTTCCCCGGCTACGACCACATCACGTCGTGCATCGGCGCGACGTCGGCCGCGTGGCACGGCGCGGCGATGCTGTGCTACGTGACGCCGAAGGAGCACCTCGGCTTGCCGAAGGCCGACGACGTCAAGCAGGGCTGCATCGCCTACAAGATCGCCGCGCACGCCGCGGACGTCGCGCTCGGCATCCCCGGGTCGCGCGATTGGGACGACCAACTGACGACCGCGCGCGCCGCGCTGAATTGGCAGAAGCACATCGAGCTCGCGTTCGATTCGGACACCGCGCGCGCGTATCACGACGAGGACCTCGACGTCGACACGGACTTCTGCGCGATGTGCGGGCACGACTGGTGCTCGGTGCGCATCAGCAAGGAAGTCGTCGCGTTCGCGTCGGGCAAGGCCGAGGGCATGGACCCCGGCAAGGCCAAGCGCACGCCGGCGTTGAACGACGAGCAGGCGAAGATCCTCGAACAGCGCGGCTACCTCACGCCGGACGAGATCCATCGCCTCGCCGCGAAGACGAAGGCCGTGCTCGCCGACGAGGCGAAGGACGACGGCCGCCTGTCGTGCCACTCGGACTTCGTCGACGCCGACGTCGCGAAGAAGATCCAGGACCAGAAGCTCTCGGAGGTCTGATGCGTTCGTGGAGTGGATCGTGGTGTGGGTGGGTGCTCGCTCTCGCGCTGACCGGTTGCGCGTCGTCGTTCGTCGAACTCGACTTCGGTGGCCAGGACACGCTGCAGACGCGCGCGGCGTTCTCGGCCGACGGCAAGGCGATGGTGCAGATCGCGTTCCCGCGCGAGCTCGCGCTGCGTGATCGCCCGTGCGCGATGGTCGAGCACGCGCACGACTTCGTCGCCGAAGGCCTCGAGTACGACGGCACGCGCCCCGACGACGCGACGTGGTGGTACCTGCGCTCGTTCGTGTCGCCGGGCTACGGCACGCCGCATCGCGGAGTCCACCTCGACACGCAGTTCGAACTCGGCCCGAACGGCAAGCCGCTCCACTCGCGCTACGCCGTGCGCGTGACCGCGGTCGGCCAAGACGCGTCCGGCAAGGCGCACGTCATGCAGGCGGTCGCCGACTTCCCGCTGACGATCGGCGGCTCGACGCCGCAGGACCTGTGCTGGCGTGAATTGACGCCTCAGGAAGTCGAATCGGGCGGAGTCGTGCTGCCGAAGGGTTGCGATTGCCCGAGGGGTGGGGGCTGATCGAGCGGTCGGCACCGCGAGCATCCCGGCGGCAGAAGGCACGAATCGCGCACCGCCCTCAATACACCGCTCGCACCACCAGATCCGTCTCCGGTACGGCGAGGCACGCGAGGAAGTAACCCTCGGCGCGCTCGGCGCTGGTCAGATCGCCTTGAGCGAGTGGTGGGGGCGATCCCGCGGTGGCCTGCGCGATGCAGGTGTGGCAGGCGCCGCTCCGACAGTGGTACGGAAAGTAAGCGCCCGAGCGCAGCAGTCCGTCGAGGACCGTTTCGCCCGGGCGCAGTTCGATCGTTCGTTCGCCGTGACGGACTTGGACCATCGGTGACGTCCGCCGTCCTCGCGCATCACGCGCCGGCTTCGGCCTTCTTCTTCAGCTTGTCGAGGCCGAACTGGAACATGTCGCCGATCGCGCCCTTCATCATCGAGGCCATCAGCGGCCCGTACTTGATGACGCCGCCGCAGCACGCCATGTCCATCTTGGCGTCCATCGACCACGTCACTTCGACGCCGCCGTCGACGGCCTTGTAGGTCAGCTTGCCCTGCGACGGCAGCTTCGACTCGCCGTTGATGAAGGCCATGTCGTACGTGACGCCTTCGTTCGGGTCGCTCTTCGTGAACGTGAGCTCGCCTTCGCCGTCCTTGCCCGTCCACGACTGATGCGCACCGACGCCGGACGTCGCGGCGCCGTAGGTGACCTTGATCGTCGGATCGCCGCCCGCTTCCGGGTCCGTCCACGGTTCCCACGTCGGCCAATTCTTCAGCTCGCCGACGTACTCGTGGACCTTCGCCGCCGGCGCCTTGATGACGACCGAGCGCGACAGGTTCATGTCCGGCGACATCATGTGCCCGGCCGCGACGACGAGTCCGAACAACACCAACAAGATGACGAGCAGCTTCTTCATGCCGAATCCTCCTTCGACCATGCGCTTCGTGAGCGGCGCGAAAAACGCGGGAGTCTACCGTTCGACCGCGCCGCGGGGCTACGGCGCCGTTGGCGTGGGTCGGGCTTCCGACACTCAGGGTGCGATGGTCAGCGTCACGCGGTTCGTCAGCTGCGTCGCGGAGCTGCCGGCGACGAGGTCACCGAACACGCCCTGGAAATGTGCCGAGAGTCCGATCAGGTTCGCGTCAGGAGGCAGCGGGAGCGGCAGCGTCAGGCGATCCTGGAACGCGCCGAACGCGCCGCTGACGAACGGCACGAGCAGCGTGTTCGGATCGAGCAGGAACGTCCCGTGCGGCGGCGCCGGCAACGACGCCGTCCCGGCGCCGAGGAACACCAAGTACCCGTCCGCGTAATCGCCGTTCAGGTCGAGGTTCGCGGTCTGCCCGATCGACGCGCTGCCGCCGAGCTTCAGCGCGGGCAGCGCGAGGAACGCCGCGACCTTCGTCGCCGTGCCGTTCGCGACCGTGACGACGACGTCGTGCGGTCCGGGCGGCAACGGCGGCACCGTGGCCTGCAAGATGTCGGGCCCGAAGAACGCCGCGCTCGCGGGCACGCCGCCGATCGTCACGCTGACCGCATCGCCGGCCGCGCCGAGGTACGTGCCCGAGATGAACGTCGAGCCGCCGCCGGCTTGGTCACCGCGATCGGGGAACACCTGCGTGATCGTCGGCGGGAACTGCGCGACGATCGCGCTCTTCATCAGCGGGTCGACGACGACGAGGTTCATCCACGACAGGTACGGAACGGCCATGTAGTAGGCCTCCGCCGCGTCGTAGCCGTTCAGGTAGCGCGAGAACAGGATGTCCGGATGGACGCACGCTTGCAGGAACGGCTCGGCGACGAAGCCGGCCGCGCCGCACGCGCCGAGGTGGATCAAGTCCGCGATCAGCGACTGGCCGTAGACCTGGCCCGACTTCAGGAACGTGCGGCCGTTCGTGGACACGTAGTCCGTCACGATCGCGCCGTTCGCGAACGTGCCGGGGTACAGCGGCCCGGTGCCGGCCGGGATCTGGCCGTAGTACGGAGCTCCCGCCGTGAACGCGTCATTGCTGCCCCACGACGCGTAGCCGAGCATCGGCCCGACGTTCGAGCGGAACGTGTTCGTCTGGTCGAACACGATCGATTGGCCGAGCGTCGTCAGTTGCGTGTTCGCGTTCGCCATCCAGTCGTTGCCGACTTGGTAACCGCCGCCCTTGCTCGGATCCTGGTCGAGCAGGAACACGCCGGCGCTGGCGGGGTTCTGCGCGCGATCGATCAGCCCTGTGATGTCGCCCGGCACGCCGGTCGCCGCATCGACGTTGTCTTCGTATCCGTCGAGCCGACAGACGAGGTAACGCGGCCCATTGCCGGTGAACGACGCGAAGCTCTGCTTCTTGTTGAAGTACGGATTCACGTACCAGCTCTGCTGACCGTTGTCGCCGACGATGGGCGAGAACAGCATCGTCAGTTCGGAATCCACCGACGCTTCGTTGGTGCCGGTGACGCGGATCGGCACGCCCTTCGTCAGCACGATGTACTTGATCTGCGTCTGCAACTGCGGCTGCGTGACCGACAGGTACGTCTTGATCGGATCACGGATCTGCGCGTTGTATTGCGTGCGGGTGATCAGCTCGGTCGTCGGCGACGTCGGCGGCAGATGGAAGACGTTGATCGCGGGGATCGCGCGGACCTGCGCGTAGTACGCGCCGACCGCTTGCGAGATCGGGCTGGCATCGTTGACGACGACGAGGACTTGGGCCGGAGTCGCGCCGCCGTACGCGGGGGACGCGAACGACGCGGCGATCCAAACGGCGACGGACGCGGCCACGATCGAGCGCAGCATGCCGAGTGCTCCGAGTGCTCCGAGTGTTCCTGGCGGGAACCGGTCGCCGCGCCGGCGGCGTCGCCCGGATGTTCGCCGTCGGCTGGCGAAAAGAAAAGGTCTCGCTCGATTCCGCGCGTGACACCGCCGGTGCCGCCCGGATCGAAGGGATGCCTGAAGGAAGCCGCGGGTGCGTGTCGGGGGCGTTCCCCGCACGCATCCGCATTTCCTGTCCGCGACGCGACGGCGTCGCGGGACCTCGTCAGGTCGAGGCCTCGGCGGCGCGCTTCGCGTCGTCGAGGTCTTGCTGTACGCACTTCGTCATCATCCCGCGCATCAGCGCGCCGAGGATCGGTGCGAACAGCTTCGCCGGCAGCGTCAGTGCGGTGCCGCGCATCGTCGCGGTGACCTTCGTGCCGGAACCCGCGCGCTCGAACCGGAACGTCGAGTCGTAGCGACACCCGCACGACGAGCAGCCGACGCTGAACGTCCGGCCCGGCACGAACTCCGTGACTTCCAGCACTTCGGTCGCTTCGCGCTTGCCGAACACGCGGGTCTCGCGCCACTTCGTGCCGACGCGCACGGGGCCGGGCGTCAGCAACTCGACCTTCTTGATGCCGCGGATGCGCCCGGGCGCGCCTTCCAGATCCGTGAAGATCGCGAACATGCGCTCGGGCGGGGCGGCGACGGTGACCGAGGTTTCGATGGGCTTCATGGGGCGGGCTCCGTGGGGCGGGCGTCGTCGAGTACGGAGTGGCCCACCGGACTCATCGGGAAAAGTTCAGTTCGCCAAGAACTCCCGCGTGAAGTTCGCGACCTTCGCCGCGCCGACCGCCAAGTCGTCTTCGATGCGGACGCCGCCGAACTTCTTCAGGTCGTCGACGAGCTTCCAGTTCACGAGCTTGCCCTGCGGCTTCGCCTTCAGTTCGTCGAGCAGCGACGTGATGAAGTAGCAGCCTGGCTCGATCGTGAAGACCTGGCCCGCGGCGACCTTCGTCGTGTTGCGCAGGAACGGATTGCGCGGGTCGGGCTTGATCGCGGCGCAGCCGACGTCGTGCGTCTGCAAGCCCAGCGAATGTCCGAGGCCGTGGGGAAGGAACGTGCGCGTGACGCCGGTGTCGACGAGTTCGGCGTCGCTGCCCGATGCGATGCCGAGCTCGCGCAGCACCGGCGCGAGCAGTTGGTGCGATTGATCGTGCAGGTCTTGGTACGGCATGCCGAGCTTCACGCGGCGGCACGTCTCCTGCTGCAGCGTCTCCATCTTCGCGATGAGGCCGGCGAAGACGTCGCTCGCGCTGGCCTTGCCCTTCATCACCGTGCGCGTGATGTCGGAGTCGTAGCCCTGATAGCTGGCGCCGGCGTCGAGCAGCAGCGACTGCGCGCTCGAGCGGGTCTTTCCATAGCTGACGTGGTGCAGCGTCGCCGCGTGTTCGCCGAGCGCGACGATGTTCTTGTACGGTGTCTCGGCGTCGTCCTGCGCGGTCGCCTCGAGGTACATCAGGTGCAGTTGGAGCTCGCTGTGGTCGCCGCGCTGGAACGCGTCGATGACCTTCGCGTGGCCGAGGCCGGCGCGGCGGTTCGCTTCGCGCAGGCACAGGAGTTCGTACGGCGTCTTCAGCACGCGCAGGCGATCGAGCTCGGTGAGCAGCGCCTTCGGATTGATGCGGTCGGCGGAGAAGCCCCACGCGCCGGCGTCGGCCATGTCCTCGCCGAGGAACGCGGACTTCGCGGACGTCGGCAGGTGGTCCTTCAGTTTCGTCGCGTCCTTGACCTCGACGACGTCGAACGACGGCCAGAAGTGGTCGGTCTCGGGCGGTGCGGGCGCTTCCCAGAAGCCGTAGCCGTTGTTCCAGACGAGCTTCGGCTTCGCGCCGGGCCGGATCACCAGCGCGGAGTTCGCGGTTTCGAGCGGCAGCCAATGCTGGAAATGGGGCGTCGCGCGCAGCGGCCAGAACTGGTCGTCGAACATCGACCGCGACTTCGGCGATCCCGAATGGATGACGACGGCGTCGAAGCCCGTCGTCGGCAGCACGCGCGCGTATTCGGCGGCCAGCCAGGACACGTGGTCGCGATAGGTGCGTTCGAGTTCGTTGCGGTCGACGGGCGAATGCATGGGCGACTCCGATTGCGCGGACTGGCCGCAGGATAGCGCCCGGACGCGCCTGCTACCCTGCCGCGTGATGCGCACCGTTCGACTCGCCCAGCTTCCGATCCCGCAGCCGGCCAAGGGCTCGGCGACCGGCAACGTGCCGCTGGCGGCCGGTTGCCTGGCCGTCGCGGCGCGCGCGGCCGGACTCGCCGACGTCGCGATCGAGACGGTCCCGGTCGAACTGACCGACGACCTCGGCGACACGCGGCTCGCGGATGCGCTCGCGGCGGGCGAGCCCGACGTGCTCGGCCTCTCGCTGTACCTGTGGAACTCGGAGCGCAGTCTGCACCTCGCGCGCGAGGTGAAGAAGCGGTCGCCGCGCACCGTGATCCTCGCCGGTGGTCCCGAGGTCGGCCCGGACAACGCGTTCTTGATGCAGCGGGACGAACTCGACGTCGCCGTCACGGGGGAGGCCGAGGAAGTCTTCCCCGGCGTGCTCGACGCGATCCTGCGCGGTGGCGATCCGCGCGCGCTGCCCGGCGTCGCGGTGCGGAGCGGCCGCGGCCTGTCCGAGTTCACGCCGCCGCGCGCCGCGACGTTCCCGCTGACGAGGTTCCCGTCGCCGTACCTCGACGGCACGCTCGCGGTCGATGCGTCGCGCGCGGTCTACGTCGAGACGGTGCGCGGCTGCCGCAGCCACTGCACGTTCTGCTTCTATCCGAAGAGCAGCGCGAGCCTGCGGACGCTCGACGTCGCCGACTCGCGCAAGACGCTCGAAGCGTTCCTCGCTCGCGGTGCGCGCGGGATCGTGTTCCTCGACCCGACGTTCAATCATCGCCCGCAGTTCGACGCGTTGTTGGACGCGATCCAGGACGTCAATCGCGATCGCCGCGCGACGTTCTTCGCCGAGGTCCGCGCGGAAGGGTTGACCGAAGCGCACGCGGACAAGCTCGCGGCGGCGGGATTCACGAAGCTCGAGATCGGGCTGCAGTCGGTGAATCCGGAGGCGCTGAAGCGCAGCCAGCGCGGTGGGTCGCCGGAGCTCGTCGCGAAAGCCGCAGCGATGCTGCGCGCGCGCGGCATCGACTTGCTGGTCGACTTGATCATCGGTTTGCCCGGCGATCGCACCGACGACGTGCGGCGCGGCATCGACTTCCTGCTCGAGCACGACCTCGGACGCTTCGCGCAGGTGTTCCCGCTGTCGGTGCTGCCGGGCACCGCGATGCGCGCGAGTGCGGCGCAGGACGGACTCGAGTTCGAC
>JAEUIB010000428.1 GCA_016795255.1 Planctomycetota bacterium | reverse complement strand
GGCTTCGGCGTGCGCGCGCGCGTCGACGGTCACGACGTCGCCGTCGGGCGCGAGAAGCACGTGCGGAACGATCGAGCGCCCGCGGATTCGACCGCGAGCTTCCCGCGCGCGACCGACGGTTCGACGCGACTGTTCGTCGGCATCGACGGCGCGATCGCCGGCGTGATCGACGTCCTCGATCCGCCGCGGCCCGAGGCGCGCTCCGTGATCGACGCGTTGCGCGCCGCAGGGATCCGCGTCGTCATGGCGACCGGCGACGCGCCCGCTCCGGCGCGCGCGATCGCCGCAGCGGTGGGACTCGACCCCGACGCGGACGTCCGCGCGGAAGTCCTGCCGAAGGACAAGCTCGAGTGGATCCGATCGCTGCGAGCGCAAGGCCGCACGGGCGCGATGGTCGGCGACGGGATCAACGACGCGCCGGCGCTGGCGGCCGCCGACGTCGGCATCGCGATCGGCACCGGAACCGACGTCGCGATCGAAGCCGCGGGAGTCACGCTGCTGCGCGGGGACCTGACGGGCTTGCCGGCAGCGATCGCGAACGCCAGGGCGACGTTGCGGACGATTCGCCAGAACCTCGGATTCGCGTTCGCCTACAACGTCGTCCTGTTGCCGATCGCCGCGGGCGCGCTGTGGCCCGCGTTCCATTGGCTGCTGTCGCCGATGCTCGCCAGCGCGGCGATGGCCGCGTCGAGCGTCTCGGTCGTGACCAACAGTCTGCGCCTGCGCGCGAAGACGGCTCGCTCGGCGGAGTTTCCTCCAACGACTCCGTCGTCGCGCGACGTTCACCGGCAGCAGGCGACCTCGAGTCGTCCCGCCTGATCGAATCCATGAATTCGGACCCTGAGCTCGGAACGAGCTCACACGGAAAGGAATCCACGATGTTCGCTTCCCTCACGTTCGCACTGATCGTCGCTTCGGCGACACCCCAAGACCCTCCGGCGCCGGCGGCCCCGCAGCGCCCCGCGGAGCCCGCGGTCGAGTTCTCCGTCCCCGAGTTCGCGAATGCGACGTGCCCGATCATGGGCAAGCCCGCATCGGCGTCGCTGTTCACCGACACCGAGTACGGGCGCATCTACGTCTGCTGCAAGCCGTGCATCAAGAAAGTGCGCAACCAGGCCGAGAAGTCGTGGAAGACCGCGTACCCGGTGGTCAAGCCGGTCGCGAACACGGAGTGCCCGATCACCGGCAAGGCCGTCGACGCGAAGGTCCCGGCGGTCACGGTCCAGGGCTCGTCGATCTCCGTGTGCTGCTCCGACTGCGCACCGAAGGTGACCGCGTCGACGCAGATCGCGCTCGCGAAGGCGAACGATCCGAAGCTCGTCGACCTCGAGAACCGCGGTTGCCCGATCACCGGCGAAGAAACCGATGCGAACACGATCGCGATCATCGACGGCACGATCGTGCGCTTCGCGACGCCGAAAGCGCGGAGCGCGGCGAAGGCGGACCCGAAGGGCACGCTCGAGAAGGCGCGGACGCTGCGCCAGCAGGAGCTCGACGGGACGCTGAAGCTCACGCCGCATCCGGAACCGGACGCGAAGCCCGACGCCGATCGCGCCGACGACGCCGACGATGCGGACGCAGCGGACTCGGCGAACCAGAAGGCGAAGGACCCGAGCAAGGCTCGCAAGGATTCGTGATGCGAAGAGTCGTGCTCGCGCTCGTTTCCTCGCTCGCGGTGTCGTGCGCGAGTCCCGACGCCGAGATCGCCGCGGACCGCGACGACCTCGCGCGCACGATCGCGGATCGCGTCGGCGGCGCGTCGTTCGACGCCGGCGCCGACGTCGACGCGGCGATCGCGGAGCTGCTCGCGAAGCCGCTGACCGAATCCGACGCGGTGAAGATCGCGTTGATCCGGAACCCGCGCGTCCGCGCGGCCTACGAGGAACTCGGCGTCAAGAGCGCCGAGCTCGTCCAGGCCGGTCTGTTCACCAATCCGGTGTTCGACGCGCAGGCACGCTTCTTCGACGAGGGAACCGAACTCGAGCTCGGGCTCGCCGCATCGTTCCTCGACTTGTTCTTCATCCCGATCGAACGGCGGGTCGCGAGCGCGGAGCGCGATGCGGTGAAAGCCGAGCTCGCGCGCCGCATGGTCGCGCTGACCTACGACGTGCGGCGCGACTTCGTCCGCGTCCGCCACGCGCAGGATCTGGTCGCGATCGCACGCCACACGGCGGAAGGCGCCGAGCGCGCTCACACGTTGCGCTCGATGCTCCACGCGGCTGGCAATGCGACCGACGTCGAACTCGCGCGCGATGCGATGACGTGGTCGGCGGCCGAGCTCGCCGCGGATGCGGCTCGTGCGGACTTCGAGGCCGCGCGCGAGTCGCTGCAACTCGGCATGGGCGTCGCATCGACGGCCGAGCGTTGGACGCTCGCGCCCGCGGACGCGCAGGCTCCCGGTGACGCGCCGGCGAACGCGGAGGCGCTGGCGCAGGAGCGCAGCCTCGATCACGCGGCGTCCGCGCACCGCGTCGCCGCGCTCGACGCCGGAGTCGAGTTGGCGTCGTGGACCGGCCTGTTCTCGAGCGGATCCGCCGGCGCCGTCGCGAAGCGCGAGCCCGACGGTGCGTGGGGCGTCGGGCCCGCGCTGTCGCTCGCGTTGCCGCTGTTCGACCAGGGGCAGGCGCGCACCGCGATCGCGACGGCGCTGCGCGAGCGCGAGGTCGCACTGCAGCGACAACTCGAACTCGAGATCGGCGCGGCCGCACGCGTGTTCGCGCTGCGCCTCGACGAAGCGGCGCGGCGGCTCGCGCGCTTCGACGCCGACTACGTACCGGCACGCGAGCGCTTCGTCGCCGCGACCCTGCAGAACTACAACGCGATGCAGATCGGCGCGTTCGACGTGATCACGGCGCAGCGCGCGCTCGACGACGCGCGGCGCGAACGCGCGATCGCAGCGGCGGACGCCGCGCTCGCGCGCCTCGACCTCGACGAATTGCTGGCCGGCAGCCTCGATCCCGCGCGCTTCGACGCGGCCGTCGCGAAGCGCGGGTCCGAGCGCGCGGGCGACATGGAATCGACCGGAGAACACCGATGACCACGCGACGCGTCTTCCTCCAAGGTTCCGCTCTGGCCGGAGTCGCCGGTGCGCTGCGGCAGGCCCAGGCGTTCGCGCCCGCTGCGACGTTCGTCGGCCCGGCCGCGGCTCCGGGTTTGCCCGGCGAGGACTACCTCCCCGTCGTCACGCCGAACGGGGTGACGTTGCCGTTCCGGGTCGTCGACGGCTGCAAGGTGTTCCACCTCGTCGCGGAGCCGGTGACGCACACGTTCGCCGAAGGGCTCGTCGCCGAGTGCTGGGGCTACAACGGGCGAGTCCACGGGCCGACGATCGAAGCGGTCGTCGGCGACGCAGTGCGCATCTACGTGACGAACAGATTGCCGGCGCCGACGACGGTGCATTGGCACGGGCTCGCGGTGCCGAACGGTATGGATGGCGTCGGCGGCTTGACCCAACGTTCGATCGAGCCCGGCGAGACGTTCAAGTACGAGTTCGTGCTGCGGCAGAGCGGCACGTTCATGTACCACCCCCACCACGACGAGATGACCCAGATGGCGATGGGCTTGATGGGGATGTTCGTCGTCCATCCGCGCAAGGCGCCGCCGCAGAGCGGACCCGGCGCGGAGGCGCACGCGGGCGGCGGGCCCGGCCCGGTCGACGACGATCCGCCGGTGCAGCGCGACTACGCGTTCCTGCTCAGCGAGTGGAAGCTGACGCCGGGCATGCGACGCCCGGATCCGACCGAGATGACGGACTTCAACGTGCTGACGCTGAACGCGACCGCGTTCCCGTCGACGGAGGCGATGGTCGCGAAGACCGGCGAGCGCGTCCGCATCCGGATCGGCAACCTCAGCTCGATGGACCATCACCCGATCCACTTGCACGGCGTGCCGTTCCAAGTGGTCGAGACCGACGGCGGCCGCATTCCGCGCAGCGCGCGCTGGCCCGAGGTCACGGTGCTGGTGCCGACCGGCAGCACGCGCACGATCGAGCTCGTGGCACGCGACCCCGGCGACTGGGCGATGCACTGCCACATGACGCACCACATCATGAATCAGATGGGTCACGGCCTGCCGAACCTGATCGGCGTCGACCCGAGCCAGTTCGACTACGCGCTCGAACACGCCGTGCCCGGCTTCTCGTCGATGGGCGAACACGACGGCCCCGACGAGGACACGACGGTCCCGAAGAACAGCATCGCGATGCTCGGAGGCTCCGGGCCGTTCGGGTTCGTGACGATGGGCGGCATGGTCACGACGCTGAAGGTGCGGGACACGCTCGTCGAAGGTCAGGATCCGGGCTGGTACGAGCATCCGCCCGGCACGGTCGCCGACGTCGCGTCGGACGCCGACCTCGAACGCGACGGCATCGACCCGCGAGGCGCCTGACCCCACCGCGCAGGGCGCGGGGACAGGTGCGGGGACAGATGAGATGAGAAGTGGCTGGCCTCCGTCTGCTTCCTCCGAGGAGGGTTGGCAGACTTTGGCGAGCTCTCGTGAATTGGCACGAGGCTCAAAATCAGGAGGCCAGCCATGGCGAAGATTATCTGCAAGCCGGTGTCGCGGTCGATCGGTGTGGATCTTGGCAAGCGGACTTCTCACGTCTGCGTGCTGGTCGACGGCGAGGTGGAGCGGGAGTTCAAGGTGAGCAGCACGGCAGAGGCATGGCAGAAGGCGTTCGAGCCTTTGGAGCGCGGCCGGCTGATCATGGAGGTCGGCGGCCCGTCGCCGTGGGTGTCGCGATTGCTGTCGAAGATGGGCTTCGACGTCTGGGTCGTGACGCCGTGGACGCTGAAGGAGATCTTCAAGAAGCAGCGCCGCAAGAACGACCGAAACGACGCGGCCGCCTTGGCGCTGGCGGGTGCGCAGAGCCCTGGCCTGCTCAAGCGCATCGAGCACAACGGCGAGCAGGTCCAGCGCGATCGGATCACCATCGTGCAACGCGACACGCTGGTGCGGGCTCGGACTCGAATGATCGGCTGCCTGCGAGGAGTGCTCGGGTCGCTGGGGATCGACGTGCCCATTTGCTCGAGCGACGCGATCAATCGACGCGTGGAGGAGCACGTGCCGCAAGACCTACGCGCGAGTCTCGCGCCGATGCTGGTCGCGCTGGCGACGATCAGCGCACAGATCAAGCAACTCGACGACGCCATCGAAGAGCTCGGCGAACGCTACGGAGCCACCAACGTCGTGAGACAGATCAAGGGCGTCGGCCCTCTCACAGCCCTCGCCTTCGTGCTGAAGGTCGAGGACCCTCGGCGCTTCTCACGCACTCGATCGGTGGGCGCCTACTTCGGTCTCGCGCAAGGACAGCAACAAAGCGGCGAGCGCGATCCGCAGATGCCGATCACCAAATCCGGCGACGACTTGATGCGCAGACTACTCGTGCAGTCGGCGCACTACATCCTCGGGCCCTTCGGTGTCGACTCGGACCTCAAGCGCTTCGGCGAGGCCATATGCGCCCGCGGCGGGCCGCGAGCCAAGCGCCGTGCCGTGGTCGCGGTCGCCCGCCGCCTGGCGGTGCTGATGCTGAGTCTCTGGAAGAGCGGCGAGGTCTACGAGCCGCTGCGAATCAACAATGCTCGGCTGTCTGCGACGGACGCAAACATGTCGACGAACTGATCTGCGAACGACTCCGGGTGAGGCCCCTCTGGACGAGGGCCTCACCCGGAGTCGACCACAGCGAACAAGAGGTCACGCGTGAAGCGCGGCCTTGGCGATTTTGAGGAGATCGAAGCGAGCACACCGAACGCTCGGTCCGGCGACTGCGCTAGGGACTCGTCACCGCAAGGATGACGACGGACAGATTGCAGCGTCGATCGAGCACCTCAACATGAACCGTCACG
>JAEUIB010000415.1 GCA_016795255.1 Planctomycetota bacterium | reverse complement strand
TCGGTGTGCGGGAACAGATCCACCGGCGCGACGCGCGCGAGCGAATACGCCGGTGCGAGCGCCGCGATGTCCTTCGCCTGCGATTCGGGATTGCAACTGACGTAGACCAGGCGGCGCGGCCGCAGCGCACCGAGCTTCTGGACGACCTTCGGATGCAAGCCCGCGCGCGGCGGATCGACGATGACGACGTCGGGCTCGCCGTATTTGCGCACGAGGTCGTGCGTGAGCTTCTCGGCGATGTCGCCGGATTCGAACGCGACGTTCGTGACGCCGTTGCGCTCGGCGTTCTGGCGCGCGTGGTGGACGGCTTCGGCGTCGAGTTCGAGGCCGAGGACGCGCTTCGCGTGGCCCGACACGAACAACGTGATCGTGCCGACACCGGAGAAGAGGTCGTAGACGAGGTCGTCTTGCGTCAGGTCGGCGAACTGCAGCGCGAGCTCGTACAGGCGCTCGGCCTGCTCCGTGTTGGTCTGGAAGAACGACGACGGCCCGATCTTGAACTCGTGCCGACCGATCCGGTCGATGACGCTGCCCGATCCGTAGACGACGATCTGGCGTTCGCCGATCGCGACCTGCGCCAGGCCCGAATGGATCGTGTTGACCAGCGTCGTGACCGCCGGGATCTCGCGTTGCAAGAACTCCTGCACGATCGCGATCCGCTGCGGGTCGTCGGTGCTCGTGACGAGGTTGACGAGCACGTCGGACGAGCGCGCCGGCAACCGCATCCCGAGGTGACGCAAGTACCCCTCGTGCGTGCGCGTGTTCCACGCCGCCCAGCCGTGCTCGAGCGCGAGCGCGCGCAGTCCGTTCAGCACCGCGACGGCCGGCGGCGGCGGCAGGTGGCATTCGTGGAGGTCGACGACGCGGTCGTAATGCAGCGGTAGGTGCAGCCCGAGCGCGAAGTCCTTGCGCATCGGTGCACCCGACGCGATCTCCCAGTCGGTCAGCCAGCGGCGGGCGCCGAACGAGTACTCCATCTTGTTGCGGTACTCGTACAGCTTCGGCGCGGCGAGAGGCGTCGGGACGCCGCCCGGCACCTCGACCTGATGGCGCGCGAACGCGTCCTCGACCGCTTGTCGCTTCAGGTCGAGTTGCGCCGAATACAGCAGGTTCTGGCGCTTGCAACCGCCGCAGTGCCCGAAGTACCGGCAACGCGGATCGACGCGCAACGGGCTCTTGCCGACGACTTCGACGATCTCGGCTTCGAACACCTTGCGCGACTTCCGCGCGACGCGCACGCGCAGCGTGTCGCCCGGCACCGCGCCGCCGTGGATGTACAGCGTCCCCTCGGGCAGTCGCGCGGACGCGAGCCCCTGCGGTTCGATCTGGTCGACGGTGACGGTGTGTTCGTTGCCGATGCGGAAGGCGGGCATGGGGCGGAGCAGGGTAGAGACTCGGCGCCGGGGATGCAGAACGGTTTCGAACTCGTTGTTCCCATCGCGGCTCGGCCGCGTCATGTTGGGCGGGCCGAGGGGTGTCGTCCTGGAGGATTCCGATGCGTCGCGTCTTCGTCGTGGTTGCGTTGGTGTTCGCGTGGGCGTCGATCGCGGAAGGCTGGGGCACGAAAGGCCACGGCATCACTGGGATCATCGCGGAGAAGTTCCTGACCGCCGACGCGAAGGCCGGCGTCGAGGACTTGATCGGGCGTTCGCGGCTCGTGTGGATCTCGACGTGGGCGGACGTGATCCGCGACGAGCAACCCGACACGGCTCCGTGGCACTACGTGAACATCGCGCCGGGTGCCGAGGGCTACGAGCGCGAGCGCGACTGCGCGGACGGACGCTGCGTGGTCGAGAAGATCGAGGAGATGAAGCGCGTGCTGGTCGATCCAGACCGCGAGAAGACCGAGCGCGTCCACGCGCTGAAGTGGCTGGTCCACTTGGTCGGCGACGTGCATCAACCGCTGCATTGCGCGAATGCGGCCGATCGCGGCGGCAACTCGATCCACGTCACGCTCGACGGCGAGCGCTACAACCTGCACGAGCTGTGGGACACGACGGTGATCGAGCGCCAACACCTCGACGAGGGCGCGTACGCGAAGGCATTGATCGACGAGATCCGCGAATCGGACGTGGCGTCGTGGCAGCAGGGCTCGGCGGCGGATTGGGCGACCGAGACGTGGAAGCTCGCGCGGACGGTCGCCTACGTCGACGAGCGCGGCGAGGCGATCGTGGACGGCGCGAAGCTCACGCGCACGTACGTGACGACGCGCGTGCCGGTGATCGACGAGCAGTTGAAGAAGGCCGGAGTGCGGCTCGCGGGGCTGTTGAACGACGCGTTCAAGTCTGCCGCGCCACCGAAGTGATCGCCGCCGCGATCACTTCGCGATCATCGCGAGCAGCTCGTCCTTGCGGAAACCGATCATCACGTCTTCGCCGACCACGATCGTCGGCGTCGAGCGCGAGCCGAGCGCCATCAGTTCGTCGAGCGCGGCGTCGTCCTCGGTGATGTCCTTGTGCGTGAACGGAATGCCGTGCTGCTTCAGGAACTCCATCGCGCTGTGGCAGGGCGGACAGCCGGGCTGGTGGTAGACGACGATGTTCTTGGCCATGGGGGGCTCTCCTCAGGGCGCCGTTCATAGCACCCCGGTCGAGGCTTCGCACGGGCCGCGTCGGTCGGGAAATCCTGCAACGTGAGTTACCTCGACACCGTCGAACGGGTTTTCGGTAGTGCTAGCAGACTGTTGACGAAGACGTGCGGCCGTCGGGCGAGAGAGAACGAGGAGTCGACGATGCATCGAACGTGGATGGCCGTGGGGCTCGTGCTGTTCCTGGGGTCGGCGACGGGACAAGTCGTCGTCGGCGACGTCGACGGCGACGGCACGGACGACGTCGTGGTGACCGGGACGAAGGGCAAAGACCACTTCGTCGTGGTCGATCGACCGGGCAATCCCGATGTGGTCATCAGCCTCGATCGCAACGGCGACGGCGATTTCCTCGATGCCGGAGAACTCGACGCGCAGGTGTTCGCGCCGTCGACCGCGGCGTTCGGCATCGTGCGCATCGCGACCGGCAAGGGGAACGACACGGTCGACGTGACGCTCGAAGGCACGCTCGCCGTGCCGCGCGTGCTCGCGATCGAACTCGGTTCCGGAGCGAACGCGTTCGCGATCGCCGGTACGCCCGGCGCACAGGTCGTGGGCGGTGGGCTGACGATCGACGTCACGGGCAGCAGCAAGTCCGACGTCGTCGCGTTCGACTTCGCGGCGATCGCATGCGACGACGCGTCGATCGCGTTGCGATTCGGCGGTGGTTCGGGCGTCGACGACTTGACGGTGGACCTCGGCGCGTTGGCGGGCGCGACGATCGTCGACCTCGATGCGGATCTCGGCAAGAAGAACGACGTCGCGCTGCTGCGCAAGTCGGGAACTTGGTCCGGGGGCGCGACGGTCTCGCTCGCGCTCGAAGGCAACGCCGGGAACGACGAGGTGCGGTGCGAGCTCACGGACGGTTTGCAGGACGATGCGCAACTCGAGCTGCGCGTGAGTTTGTCGAGCGGCAACGACGTGTTCGAGACGTTTGTCGACGCCGCGACGTTCGACGTCACGAGCGCCACGGAGTCGGCGCGCGTGAGGTTGCGCGGCACCGGCGGCAGCGGCCGGGACTCGTTGATCCTGAACACCGCGTTGACGGTCGGGACGATCGCGCTGCAAGGTGCGATCGACGTCGACTTCCGCGGCGAGTCGGAGGACGACACGATCACGTTCGACCTCGATGCGCCGCAAGCGCTCGGCTTCGGCGCCGGCGGCGACGCGCTGCTGCGGCTGCGCCTCGACGGCGGCGCGGGCAACGACTTGATCCACACGAATCTGTCGAACGACGCGAGCGGCGTGCCCGCGTACGACGTCGAGCTGCGCGGCGACGCCGGCGCGGATCAACTGACGTACGGCGCGCAGAACGCGACGCCGGGCGGGAACACCGCCGCGAACTATCCGCCGCGCGGAGCGATGTTCATCGATGGAGGCGAGGGCGAGGACGGAGGCTTCGCCTTCGGCAACGCCTTCGACATGGAGGTGGTGAGGGTGCCTTGACGCCCGCTCGGGCGTCGGCGAGCCGGGGGCCGCAGGCCCCCGGGCCCCACTCCACTAGAGGCCGAAGGCCGTACCTCCTTGCACCTCACGAGAGGTG